>DATFRM010000494.1:0-3014 GCA_035263265.1 Actinomycetes bacterium | reverse complement strand
GGCCGCATTTACGAGTCCGACATCACTCGCGGTGTGATCATCTGGGATCTGCACGACACCGCAGTGGCCGGCGCAAAGAAGCTCGGCCACCTGAACCCGCAGACCCAGGAGTTCACCATCGACTAGCAGGCCCCAGATCGGGTGGGTGGGTGCTGACCCCCTGAGCGCCCACCCACCACCCGGACCTCCTGCACCTAGCTCTGCTTCTGGCGAAACACTGCTGGCACCGGCTTCCGCGTAGCGTGCGGGCATTCAAACGCCGCCGCCCTGCCAGCACGTATCGGCTGCGGCCGGTTCGCGCCCCGACTTCGTAGCGGTCCGAGCGGCGCACCGGCATTGATCGGGACCTTTGTCCAGCCGGCATGGGCCCATCGCCCTTACCCCCCGGGGGTATCCAGTGGTGACATCGATGCATGGGCAAATTCTGGCTCGGTCCGAGGAGGTCCGCGATGAGAAACCGAAGGTATGGGCAGTACGCGATCGCTGCGGCCATCGCCCCGGTAGGAGCGCTGTGGCTGGGAGTGCCGATCGCCACCATTGCCGCGTTCGCCCTGGTGCTCGCGTGCCCGATCATGATGCTGCTCATGATGAGCGGGATGCACGGCGGCGATCACGACGCACGGGCGCATCACGAGTACGGCAGCATTCGCCGGCCCGGGTCGCGCGACGACCCGAGCAGCCACTGACCCGGCCCGGCTCGAGGATGCGGCGATGAGTACCAGTACCACCCCGATCGAGACCCGAGCCACGGCTGCGGCGCCCACGGCCATCGACAGTGATCCCGTGCTTGCGGCGGCGGGCATCGAGAAGTCTTACCGGCGCGGGTTCTGGCCGGCACGCCGACGGCGCGTTGTTCTGCGCGGCGCGGACCTGACCCTTTATCCGGGTGAGGTCGTGGGCCTGGTCGGCGAGAACGGTTCCGGCAAGAGCACGCTTATGAAGATCCTGGTCGGCGCACTGGCGGCCGACGCCGGCAGCGTCGTGCGGCGCGGCCGGCTCGGCTACTGCCCGCAGGAGCCGCAGGTGTACGAGCGGCTCAGCTGCGATGAGCACTTCGAGCTGTTCGGCCGTGCCTACCGGATGGATCCGGCGAGCGAGCGGCGGTCCCGTGAGGACATCTATACCGCGCTCGGCTTCGAGCGCTATGCGGCCACCCGCGCCGATCAGCTGTCGGGCGGTACACTCGCCAAGCTCAACCTGGGGCTGGCGCTGCTGGCGGACCCGGAGCTTCTGCTGCTCGATGAGCCGTATTCCGGCTTCGACTGGGACACCTACCAGAAGTTCTGGCAGCTGGTCGCCGACCGCCGCCGGGCCGGTCGAACGGTGCTGATCATCAGCCATTTCGTGGTTGACCTGGACCGGTTCGACCGCATCGTCGACCTGAAAGACGGATTGGCGGTGCCGCGATGACCACTACGTTGCTGATCCGCCGGTTCCTGTCCGACTACGCTCGCAACCCGGTCAACCTGCTCACCCTGGTTCTGGTGCCAGTGGTGTTCGTGGTGGTGGCGGCCGGCCCGCTGGCTGATGCCGCCGAGCTACTGGGTGGCGCGAGCGGTGATCTGGCGGTGGAGATGGCTACCGCCGGGTGGGCCGCGGGTTTCCTAGCCGGCGTCGCCATGTACTTCCAGATCGCCGCCGCCCGCGATGCTGATCGCCGGTTGGTCATCTCCGGCCTGCGCCCCGGTCGCCTGGTTAGCGCACGGCTGCTCACCGGACTTGGGCTCGCCCTGGTCGCGGCCGCCGCGGCATTGATCGCGCTGCAATTGCGTACCGGCATCGCCTTCCCGGCCAAGGCGGCCGCCGGCACCGTCATGTTCGCGATCATCTATCTCGCCATCGGCGCAGTGGTCGGTGCACTGGTCCGCAACCCGGTCAACGGAACCGTCGTGATCCTGTTCGTCTGGATCGTCGATGTGTTCTTCGGACCTACGCTGAGCACCGCGGACAGGGTCGCGACCAGGGTGCTTCCAACCCACTTCGTCTCGCTGTGGATGATGGACCTACCGTCGCGACACGGTGGCCGGCTCGGCGACCTCGGCCTCGCGCTGAGCTGGACACTGGGCGCGATCGTCGTGGCCTGGGCAGCCATCGCCGGAACCTCACGAGTAGCCAGGAACCGGCGTCGTCCGTCGCCCGGCTCGGTGGTCGCGCAACTCCGTGTGGCAGTGCGCATGGCGCTGCGTGAGTGGCGGCGCAATCCGGCTCTGTGGGCACTTTTCGTAGCGGTACCGGCAGTGTTCATCCTGATTTCCGACGCGATCACCCCGCATGGCAGTACCGCGGTCGCGGTGGTAGAGAAAGGGCGTCGGGCGGTCGAGCTGTTCGATCCGGCCCACATCCACGCCGGCACCATGGCACCTATCGCGATCGCGTCGCTGGCCACGCTCACGGGGCTTTTCGTGGCGCTGGATTCCCGCAGTGGTGATCGGCGGCTCCGCCTCGCCGGCATGCGGGCGCCCGTCTTGCTGGTCTCGCGGCTGTCCATAGTCGTGGTGGCCGCCCTGCTGGCCACCGGCGTTTCCCTGGCTGTCACCGCGACTGTGTTCGGTGCACACCAGTGGGTCCTCTACGCGGCGGCCAGCGCCTTGATCGGGCTCACCTATGGGCTGCTCGGCGTCCTCATTGGGCCGATCTTCGGTCGGGTCAGCGGCGTATTCATCGCGTTTCTCGTGCCTTTTCTCGACCTTGGTATCGCGCAGAGCCCAATGCTGCGCCGCGACCCGGCTGGGTGGGCGCATTACCTTCCGGGCTTCGGCGGCGGGCGCCTGTTCATCGACGGTGCCCTGACCTCGAGCTTCGACGAGACCCGTGCGCTCGTGATCGCGATCGCCTGGCTGGCGGCGCTTGCGCTGGCGGCCGTCGCACTCTTCCGCCGGACCGCAACGAACCAAGCGCGCTAGCGTCAGTGTTCGAAGCCTGTGCCCAGGGATGGGAGCGGCCGTGAACGGTGACCACAAGGAGCGCAGCACCGTCGTACTCGATGTCCGCGGGCTGCGGTGGGCCTCGGAGAA
>DATFRM010000493.1:0-6336 GCA_035263265.1 Actinomycetes bacterium | reverse complement strand
CACTGATCCTGGTCGGCGGCACGCTGCTGCTGACCCCGGGGTTCATCACCGACATCGCCGGGTTCTTCCTGATCCTGCCGCCCACTCGCCCGATCGCCCGGCGAATGCTCGGCTGGTTCGCGACCCGGCGATTGATCGTAGCCAGCAGCCGCTTCGGCTCCGCGCCGCCGCCCGGCCGGCGGGTCGTGCCCGGCCAAGTACTCGACGAGTAACCGCCGTCTCCCCGTTTCCCGATCATTACCCGCGTTCTGCGCAGTTGATCACCCAATTTGGGCGATTTGTCAAGCCACAACGCCGGTAATGATCGGGAATGGGCGAGCGCGGGTGATGATCGGACGCGCGCGCATCCGCCGCGTGACTGAATGGGCCGGAACGGAGCCGAACCGCGTCGTCGGGGGGAAACGACGCGGCTCGGGGTCTCGCGATAGCGCGGGTGGCCGCGCTGCTCTGTACTCGAGCGCTAGGCGCTCTTGCGGTGCGGCCGGGTGGGGTCGATACCGCCGGCGCGGAGCACGGCTAGCCGCTCAGCGAGGATCTCCTCGAGCTGGTCGCGGGTGCGCCGCTCCATCAGCATGTCCCAGTGGGTCCGCGCCGGCCGCGCGGCCTTCTCCTCCGGAGCCTGACCGTCCACGCGCAGCGCGACTTGACCGCAGGTACGGCAGTCCCAGGTCTCCGGAATCTCGGCATCGGCCGCGAACGGGACCGTGAAGTTGTGCCCCTTGGGACAGACGTACGCGATCTCCTGGCGGGGCGCGATGTCCACGCCATAGTCGGTCTCGTAGCTCGTGGCCCCGAGTCGGGACCCACGAAGCGCGCGCTCACTCATCAGCCCAGAGCCTCCTGGGGGTTAGGTATCGGGATTGTGCCGTTCGGCATCATCACAAACGCGCGAACCCCCCGGAATGATTCCCATGTTCCGCTCCGAGTCCGCGGAACTCCCATCGTGAGCATGCCCATATCCAGGGCGTTTGCACCCTGATTCCGGTAATTGGGGCAATCAGAGGTCCGGTACTTAGGGCAACCAGAGGTTGCGAGACACCAGCACATCGCGCAGGACCTCGAGCTGGTCGGTCATGATCCCGTCGACGCCCAGGTTCAGCAGGTGGTGCATGGTCGCCGGATCGTCGATCGTCCAGACGTGGACGTGCATACCAAGTTCGTGCGCCAAACCCACCAGCCGTTCGTCAACGACCGGCAGTGGTCCGATCCTGGCCGGCAGCTGGACGCACGGGATGCCAGCGGGAGCCAGCCGGCGCAGCCGTTCGAACAGCGTCGCGGTGCGCAGCCCGAGCGCCTCGATCGGGCCGACCGCGGTGCACAGCCGCGGCCCCAGTGCGGCCCGGACCGCGGCCAGCCGCCGGTCGGAGAACGAGGCGACACAGACCCGGTCGATGCTCCGGGTGCGGCGGATCACCTCGATCAGCGGCCGGATCGCCGAGACCTCCTTGACGTCGATGTTGATACGCGCGTCGGGAAACTCCTCGAGCAGATCTGTGAGCAGCGGGATCGGCTCCTGCCCGGCGATCAGCGCGCGCCGCACGGTCACGTACGGGAGTCGTGCGATCCGGCCGCGCTGATCCGTGACCCGGCCGAGCCGGCGGTCGTGGAACGCCAGTAGAACGCCGTCGGCGGTGCCGTGCACATCGGTTTCCAGGTAGCGGTAGCCCAGCTTGACGGCGCGCCGGAACGCGGCCATCGAGTTCTCCAGGCCGATCGCGGCGCCGCCCCGATGCGCGAACGGGATCGGGCCCGGATGGTCGAGGAACGGATACCGCTGCACGAGTGGGCGGCCTGACCGGGTGGTCTCGGCGATGGTCAGGCCTGGTCGGGCACGTCGTCGGTGGACAGGCAGAACGGGTGCCCGGCCGAGTGTGCGAAGACCAGGCAGTGCTCATTGGGCTGGTTCTCGAACTTCCTCGCACCGGTCGCCAGCACGCGGGCATCGGTCGCGTCGAGGTCGTCGACATCGAAGTCCAGGTGGATCTGCATCGATGACGCGTCGTCCGGCCAGGTAGGCGGCCGGTAGCCGGGTGCGGTCTGGAAGTTGAGCCGGCCGCCGGAACCCTTGATGGTGGCCCACCCGTCGGTCCTGAACGTGACCTTGCCGCCGGTGATCTCGGCGTAGAAGTCGGCCAGCCGCCCGGCATCCGGGCAGTCCAGCGTGGCCGAGTTGAGGACGATCGAGTCAGACACGGGTGTCCCTCCGTCGGGTCGCGGGATCGCAAGTCGACTCCGCGCACGCTATCGGACCGCTCCGACCTGCTCGAACGTCCACCTCGGATAGGCAACGGGCACACTGGGTACCCATCAGCGCCGCGCCTGCGGGCCGATCTCTGGCCAGCGTGGAACGGCGGTCCGGTTCGGGCCGTCTTGTTAGCGTTGGTAAGCGGCAAAACTGACGAGCAGGTATGGCGGTGAATGTGACGAAGTGGCCGGAAGGCTGGACCCGGGGTGATCTGCGCCGGGTGCGGCCGGAGCAGGAGCCGACCGCGGTGCTGGCGCCCGATTCGGCCGGGTCGACCGGCGCGGCCGGGCGATCCCGCACGGCGGCGGCTACCCGTACCAGCCGACCCACCAACTCGATCGGCTCCACCGGTACCACCTCGGGCACGGCCGAGCCCGGCATCGCCGATTGGCAGCCGACCACCCACCGGTCGCGCCGCCGGGTCGGCCGGATCGTCGCACTGGTTCTGGTCGGCCTGCTCGTGCTGCTCATCGGCGGCTACTTCTTCCTCGACGCGCGGCTGAACCGGATCATCGAGCTCAGTAGCTACAGCGGCCGGCCGGCCGCGACCCCGGGTCAGGATTGGCTGCTGGTTGGGTCGGACAGCCGCGCGGGCCTGTCGCCCAGCGAGCGGCGCCGGCTGTCGACCGGGAGCGCGGGCGGGCAGCGTACCGACACGATGATGCTCCTGCACATCCCGTCCGGTGGCGGCAAGCCGACATTGGTCAGCCTGCCGAGGGACTCGTACGTGCCGATCCCGGGGCACGGCCGCAACAAACTCAATGCGGCTTTCGCGTTCGGCGGGCCCAAGCTGCTCATCCAGACCGTTGAGACGGTGACCGGGATCCGGATCGACCACTACATGGAGATCGGGTTCGGTGGGTTCGTCGGCGTGGTCGATGCGGTCGGCGGCGTGCACCTGTGCGTCAAGGAGTCGATCGACGATCCAAAGGCCGGGCTGGACATCAAGGCCGGCTGTCAGGATCTCAACGGCGGCGAGGCGCTCGGCTACGTCCGGACCAGGGCGACCGCGCGGGCGGACCTCGACCGGGTCCAGCGGCAGCGGGAGTTCCTGGGCGCGGTGCTGGACAAGGCGGGCAGTCCGGGCACCTTGCTGAATCCGTTCCGCAGCGTGCCGCTGGCGCTGTCGGGCACCAGTGCGGTAGCTGTCGACAACGGCACCCACCTGTTCGACCTGTTCCGGCTCGGCCTGGCCATGCGCGGCGACCCGCTGACCTTGACCGTGCCGGTCGCCGGCACGCCGACACTGAGCGGCGTCGGCTCGGTCGTGGAGTGGGACAGCCCGAACGCGTTGCGGCTGTTCAACGCGCTGCAGGAGGACGAACCGGTGCCGTCCGACCTGGTGACCAGCCAGCGCTAGCGCGGCACCGGCGGGGCGGCACCAAGCCGGCACGGACCGAGCGGGGACCGCACGGCGAGCGGTCCCCGATCCCGATCCGGTCAGCGCTGCCGGCGACCTACGGCCAGTAGGGCTTGCTCAGGTCGTACGCCTGCGCGGGGGACCGACGAACAGATCCTTGACCACCGAGACGCCACAACCGACGGCGTGGCCAACTGGTGGACCACGCGCAATGCGACATCGAACACGGTGGGGGAGATCAATCATTACTACTTTCCCGACGCGCCGGTCTCCTGGTACATCGGATCGACGCAGCCGATCCCGGCTCGCTGGTGTCCTGGCACTGCATTGGCGGGCCACCGCCGTGGATCGGTACCGACGTCCGCTGGACCATCCAGGCCAAGCCGGACGGCGGCTCGGTCGTAGTCTTCGACCACACCGGGTTCGCCGAGATCGACGAGATGTTCCGGATCGTCACGCTCGGCTGGGCCGAGATGGTGCTGCGGCTGCGGGACTACCTCGAGTCCGGCAAGCCGGTGCCGTACTTCACGCACTGATCCGCTACAAGCTGAGGTGACACCGTGGACGTAGAGGTCGAGCGGATCATCCCGCTGCCACCCGAGAACGTGGCCGCGTACGCGATGGACTGGCGGCACGATCACGAGTGGACGCAGGGGATACGCAGCGCCGAGCTCACCAAGCCCGCGGCCGCCGGCGACTTCGGGCTCGGTGCCGAGGTCACCAGGACCGCGTACTTCCTGGGCAAGCGGATCGACTACGTGCTCGCCGTGGTGGGGTTCGAGCGGCCGCGACTGCTAGAGATGCGGTCGGTGGCCGGGCCGTTCCCGATGCACGTGACCTACCGCTTCGACGAGCATACGGTCGGAACTCGAGCGACGATCCGGGTGCGCGGATCGGCCGGTGGCTACTACCGGATCGCCGGACCGTTCATGGCCCCACTGGTGCGAGCCAACTTGAAGAAGGATCTACGCGACCTGGAAGCGCGACTCAGGAGCTAGGAAGCCGCCTTCGAGCGGGCGCACCATGGGATCAAGATTGCCGATGTCGTAATCGCTTTGGCGCGTATGCGCAGGTCGCGGCCGACATAAATCATGGAAACAGCGATCTCGGCAGACAGGGGCAGCGCCGAGCTCGGCGGGCGGCGGTGCGGCGATCTTGACAGGGGAGCAGCGGGACCCGACCTACACTCGGCGCGAGCCAGATCCCGCGCCGGGGCTCGACGAGGCGGCTTCATCGGATGTGGGTCGGCACGTTCGGCACCGCGATCCTGGTCTTCACCGGGCCGCAGGTCGCCGGGCTCGCGTGGCGGCCCCGCTAGCCACCGATGACTGGGCGTCGGGTCCGAGCTGCGGGCCTGGCGGTCGGGGCGCTGCTGGGCCGCCCCGATCGGAGCTACTAGACGCCGATCAGATTGCGCAGCCGCCGGGTGACGGCCCCGTGCCGGTCGATGCCGAGCTCACCGATCTTCTCGATCATGCTGGACCGGGACAGGCTCTGCAGCCGGTCGAGCTGTGCCACCCCGACCTCCGGCAGGTGCTCCTCGACCACCGCGCGCGGATCGCTACCCGGGCGGACCGGTACCACGATCGCGTTGTCCTCGTCCAGCGCGTTGTAGGTCTCACCGCTCACCACGAGATAGGGCAGTTTCGTGCCGGCGGTCAGGTGTACCCAGATGTCGCCGAAGCTGATCTCGGGAAGCTGGTCTGGCACCTACGCTCCCGTGCGCTCGTCCGCGAGCCGCCGGGCGCGCTCGCTCTGCTGCGCCAGCAGCCGGGTCTGCCACTCGCCGTAGCTGGGGTCGCTGGCGCGCAGCTGGGCGCGATGTGCCTGCGCGTCGACCAGCGCCTCCCGGTAGGTGTGGTTATGGGTGCACTGGCTGATCCAGGTCGACAGGCTGAGCCCGCGCTGGGCGGCCATCTCGGCCGCGTCCTCGAGCACGCCCTCATCGATCGTTATAGTGATCTTCTGCGTTGCCATGCCTTGGACCGTACCACGGGTACATACCTTCTGTACCACCTATTGGTACGCCAATCCGTGCCTTTCGGAGCGCCATGATGCAGCAGCGGATCCTGGTGGTGGGGGAGGCGCTGGTCGACGTGGTGCCGCCCACCGCCGGCCGGCCAGCGCGCACGCTGCCGGGCGGCAGCCCGGCCAACGTCGCGGTGGGCCTGGCTCGGCTCGGCATTCCGGTAACGCTCGCGACCAGCCTCGGCGCGGACGGGCACGGCCGGCTGATCGACGCGCACCTGGCCGCGGCCGGCGTCACGGTGGAGAACCGCGCAGCGAGCGACGGTCCGACCAGCGTCGCCAGAGTGTCATTCGACGCAGCCGGCGAACCCGGCTACGACTTCGCGCTGAGCTGGGCAATCACTCCAGTCGCGCTACCGGCAGACACGGTCACGCTGCACACCGGCTCGCTCGCGGCCGCACTGGCACCCGGCCGTTTCGAGGTCGATGCGGTGATGGCCCGGGCGGGCACCGCCGGCGTGACGGTCAGCTATGACCCGAACATCCGGCCGGCGCTGCTGGCCGATCGAGCAAGCGAGCGGACCCGGGTCGAACAGCAGGTCGCGCACGCGGACCTGGTCCGGGCCAGCGCCGCCGACCTGGCCTGGCTATATCCGGGCACCGATCCAGTGGCGGTCGCGGCCGGCTGGCTGGCCGGTCGCCCGGCGCTGGTCGTGGTCACCCGGGGCGGGCTCGGTTGTACCGCGCTCACTGGTGCGGAGAC
>DATFRM010000492.1:0-6158 GCA_035263265.1 Actinomycetes bacterium | reverse complement strand
GGCGAGTACTGGCCCTTGGTCAGCCCGTAGATCCGGTTGTTGAACAGCAGGATCTTCAGGTTCACATTGCGGCGCAGCACATGGATGAGGTGGTTGCCGCCGATCGAGAGCGCATCGCCGTCGCCGGTGACAACCCAGACCGACAGGTCGGGCCGGCTGGCGGCCAGCCCGGTGGCGATCGCCGGCGCCCGGCCGTGGATCGAGTGCAGGCCGTAGGTGTTGAGGTAGTACGGGAACCGGGATGAGCAGCCGATTCCCGAGACGAACACGATGTTCTCGCGGCGCAGTCCGAGCTCGGGCAGGAAGCCCTGCACTGCGGCCAGGATCGCGTAGTCGCCACAGCCGGGGCACCAGCGCACTTCCTGGTCGCTCTTGAAGTCCTTGGCGGTCTGCTTGTCGCCGGTGCGAGGCACCAGCTCGAGCGAGGTACGGTGCCGCGGTGCCGGGATCCCGGCCTCCGGCTTCGCGCCACCACCGTTGTGTGCAGCGGTCTCAGACACTGGCGATCACGTCCTCGATCACGGTGGCCAGCTCTTCGGCCTTGAACGGCAGACCGGTCACCCGGTTGTAGGCGACCGCATCGACTAGGTACCGGCCGCGAATGAGCAGCGAAAGCTGGCCCAGATTCATCTCGGGCACCAGGACCCGGTCGTAGCTGCGCAGCACCTCGGCGGTATTGCCGGGGAACGGGCTCAGGTGTCGCAGATGCGCCTGTGCGATGTCGAGCCCGGCACGGCGCACTTGGCGGCACGCGGCACCGATCGGCCCGTAGGTGGAGCCCCAGCCGAGCACCAGCACCCGCGCACCCTTCCCGGGCGGCCCGGCCGGGTCCTCGACCTCAAGCGGGGGGATGTCCCGAGCGATCCCATCGATCTTCGCCTGCCGAGTCCGCACCATGAAGTCGTGGTTGGCCGGGTCGTACGAGATGTTGCCGTGCCCGTCGGCCTTCTCGATCCCGCCGATGCGGTGCTCCAGCCCGGCTTTACCCGGTGGTGCCCACGGCCTGGCCAGCGTGTCGGGGTCGCGCAGGTAAGGCCAGAACTCCTGGGTGCCATCCGCGGAGACGTGGTTCGGCCCGTCCGCGAACTGGACCCGCAGGTCGGGCAGCTCAGGCACCTCTGGTAGCAGCCACGGCTCGGAGCCGTTGGCCAGGTAGCCGTCGGAGAGCACCAGGACCGGCGTGCGGTACTTGGTCGCTAGCCGCACCGCCTCGATCGCAATGTCGAAGCAGTCCGCCGGCGACCGGGGCGCCACGATCACGACCGGTGCCTCGCCGTTGCGCCCGTACATGGCCTGCAGCAGGTCGGCCTGCTCGGTCTTGGTCGGCATCCCGGTGGACGGTCCGGACCGTTGGATGTCGCACACGATCAGCGGCAGTTCCAACGAGACCGCCAGCCCGATCGTCTCGGCCTTGAGCGCCAACCCAGGCCCGGAGGTGGTGGTGACCCCGAGCCCACCACCGAAGCTAGCGCCGAGCGCCGCGCCGACGCCCGCGATCTCGTCCTCGGCCTGGAATGTGCGCACCCCGAACCGCTTGTGCTTGGCCAGTTCGTGCAGGATGTCGCTGGCCGGAGTGATCGGGTACGAGCCGAGGAAGATCGGTAGCTCGGACAGCTGGGACGCGGCAATCAGCCCGTAAGCAAGCGCGACATTGCCGGAGATGTTGCGGTAACGACCGGCCGGCAGCCGCGCCGGCTTCACCTCGTACGAGACCGCGAAGTCCTCGGTCGTCTCGCCAAAGCTCCAGCCCGCCTCGAAGGCCTTGATGTTCGCCTTCATGATTTCGGGCTTGCTCGCGAACTTGGACTCGAGGAACTTGACCGTGCCCTCGGTCGGCCGGTGGTAGAGCCAGGACAGCAGGCCGAGCGCGAACATGTTCTTCGCCCGTTCGGCGTCCTTCTTGGTGATCTCGAAGCCCTTGAGCGCCTCGACCGTCATCGAGGTCAGCGCGACCGGATGAACGCTGTAGGCGTCCAGCGCGCCGTCTTCGAGCGGGTTGCTCGAGTAGCCCACCTTGGTCAGCGCTCGAGGTGTGAACTCGTCGGTATTGACGATGATCTCCGCACCACGCGGCAGGTCGGACAGGTTTGCCCGTAGCGCGGCCGGGTTCATCGCGACCAGCACATTGGGCGCGTCGCCCGGGGTCATGATGTCGTGATCGGCGAAGTGCAGCTGGAAGCTGGACACCCCGGGCAGGGTGCCCGCCGGCGCCCGGATCTCGGCCGGGAAGTTCGGCAGCGTGGACAGGTCGTTCCCGAACGCGGCCGTCTCCGAGGTAAACCGATCACCGGTTAGCTGCATGCCGTCGCCGGAATCGCCGGCAAAGCGGATGATCACCTGGTCCTTTTGCTGGACCTGTTTGGGCACGTGAAAGCGCCTCCCTGCACCCCACTGACGGTGCACTCTGACCCGGGGCTGGAACCCCGTTTCCCCCGCCACCGCCAAGTCATCAGACTTAGCACAATGTTACGCCGGGGCGATACACCCGCACTGCGACATGACGCTACCGCCACCGAACGGTAACCTTCCGGCCCCGGGATGGCTTACGTCTCTACACGCCCAGGTAGGTGAGCACCGCCCGTACTCGCCGGTGTCCACCCTCGCTCGGAGCCAGGCCCAGCTTGACGAAGATGTTCGACACGTGCTTCTCCACCGCACCCTCGGACACCACCAGCCGGGACGCGATAGCCGCGTTGGAGTAGCCCTCCGCCATCGCCTCGAGCACCTCGCGCTCGCGCGGGGTCAGCGCGTCCAGTGCCTCCCGCCGTTTCGACCGGGAAAAGATCTGCGTGACTACTTCCGGATCGAGCACGGTACCGCCGTCGGCTACCCGGTCGACCGCGTCGAGGAAGTCGCGCACATCGGCGACGCGATCCTTGAGCAGGTAGCCGATCTTCTTCGTCGAGCCGGCCAGCAGCTCGGACGCGTACCGTTCCTCGACGTACTGGGAGAACACCAGGACCGCGATCTCGGGATACTGGCGCCGGATCTGCACAGCGGCGCGCAGCCCCTCGTCGGTGTGTGTCGGCGGCATCCGTACGTCGACGACGGCGATCTCCGGAGCCAGATCGCCGACCGTCTCGACCAGCCCGGTGGCGTCCGGCATCGCGGCCACGATCTCGTGGCCGGCATCAGCGAGCAGCCTGGTCAGGCCCTCGCGGAGCACAACCGAGTCCTCGGCGATCACGATCCGCACGGCAACTCCACGGTAACCAGCGTCGGGCCCCCCATCGGGCTGTCGACCAGGAAGCGGCCGTCGACCGCCTCGACCCGCTCGGCCAGGCCGGAGAGCCCCGTGCCGGACCATACTCGGGCGCCGCCGATCCCGTCGTCGCGGACCGCGATCGTCAGCACGCCGTCGGTCCGGAGCACGTCCACCGAGGCCGCGCTGGCGCTGCTGTGCCGGGACACGTTGACCAAGAGCTCGGACACGCAGAAGTACGCGATCTGCTCGATTCCCGGCGCGGGGCGAACCGGCACCGAGACGTTCATCGTCACCGGAACCGTGCACCGGGCCGCCACTGCCGACAGCGCCGCATCCAGACCGAGGTCGGTCAGCACAGCCGGATGGATGCCCCGCGCCAGCTCGCGCAGCTCCTGCAGAGCCAGCTTCACCTCGTCGTGCGCCGTGGTCACCAGCGCTTCGACGTGCTCCGGGTCCCGGCCGGTGGCCAGCTTCTCCTTGGCCATGCCGAGGTCCATTGCCAGCGCGACGAGCCTGGCCTGGGCGCCGTCGTGCAGGTCCCGCTCGATCCGGCGGCGCTCGCCGGCGGCGGTGTCCACTACCTGCTGGCGACCGGCTCGCAGCCGCGCCGCCCGCTCCGACAGGGTGAGCGGCGCGAGCAGCCGCTCGGCCAGCCAGCGCATCGGCACCGCGATCCAACGGATCACCCACGGGGCCACCAGCAGGACTGGAGTGAGGACCGCGGTCGCGGCGATGGTCAGGGCCAGCACGCTCAACACCAGGCCGACCGGGAACATCAGGACCAGGTAGAGCAACCCTCGCCAACCCACCGAGTCGGTCAACGCCGCTTTCATCCAGCCGAGCAGCCCCGGCTCGTGGACGAGCGGAGCCGGCTCCGCCAGTTTGGCGCCCAGGCCCCAGCGGGCCAGGGGGCGCGCCAGCCTGGCGATCCAGCGCGCGCCGACGACGGATACCGCCACGATCGGGATGCCAAGGAGCGTGAAGCTGCTGGCCACGCCGAGGCCAAGGGCGACCAGAGCCCAGGAGAAACCGACCGTGCCGAGCGGGAGCGCGGCGACGAAGAAGGTCCAAGCCCGGTACGTGGCCGGATCCACCAGCGGAGCGACCAGACGGTGCACCCGATGGTCGGCGGTCAGCGAGTCCATGGCAGCTCCACGGTCACCACGGTCGGGCCGCCGGCTGGGCTCAGCACCGTGAGCCGGCCGTCGACGGTGGCGACCCGTTCGGCCAAACCGGCCAGACCGGTGCCGGCGGCCGGGTCGGCCCCTCCGACGCCGTCGTCACTGACGGCCAGCCGCAGCAGATCACCGGATTTGGTAAGCCGAAGCATGGCGGCGCTCGCTTGGCTGTGCCTGGCTATGTTGGCCAGCAGTTCGCACGCGCTGACGTACGCGATCGCCTCGACCGCCGGGGACGGGCGGTCCGGCGGCAGGTCGACCTCGACCGTAACCGGTACCGGCGAGCGCGCTGCCACCGCGGATAGCGCCGGGTCCAGCCCGCGATCGGTCAGCACCGCCGGGTGGATCCCGCGGGCAATGCCTCGCAACTCGGACAGAACCTGCTTGACCTCGTCGTGCGCCTTCTCGACCAGGATCTGCGCGCGCTCCGGGTCGTCGGCGAGCTTCTCCTTGGCCTGGCCGAGGTCCATGGTCAGCGCCACCAGCCGCGCCTGAGTCGTGTCATGCAGGTCACGCTCGATCCGGCGCAGGTCGGCCGCACTCGCCTCGAGCGCGGTACCGCGGCTGGCCTCCAGGTCCCTGATCCGATCGGGCATCGGTCTGCCGCTGAGCAGGCCACGGACCATCGCGCGCTCCACATTCGCGAAACCGCGGACCAGGTAGGGCGCGAGGAACAGCATCACCAGGCCGAGGCCGACCGCAACGGCCAGTGCCCACCCGGAGTTGAAATCCTGGTTCGTCAGGGTCCACGGGCCGACCTGGGCCTCGACTCCCGGATCCATCTCGCTCCACCGATACCAGATCGGGTAGGTCAGGCCACTGAGTGCCCATGTCCACGTGGTGAGGGTGAGCGCGAACGTGAACACCGTCCACGGGAACAGCAGGACCAAGTAGCTCAGCGCCCGCCAGCCCGGTCGATCGGTGAGCGCGGCCTTGATCCAGGCCCAGATCCCGGGTCGGGCCGCTCGGAGCGGGAACGGCGGCGGGGTGTGCTCGCCGAGCAGGCGGGCGGCCCTGGCGCGGTCCAGCATGCCGAACGCGCGACCGCCCACGATGGCCAGACCGATGATGGGAATGCCGATCAGCGTAATGATCAGGGCCACGCCAGTGGACAAAGTGATCACGGCGAAGACGAAGCCGGCCGTCGCGATCGGGAAGCTCAGCAGTACATACAGCGTCTCCAGCCAGGTCCGGGGGTGGAACGGCATCAGCAGAAACGGCACCCGATGCTGATTCGCTCGGCTCGGGCGGGTAGCCGGGACGGTCGTGGTCATGTGATTACGGGCTCCGATGCAGGTGGACAGGTCCCAGCATTGCGGTCCGACCGGGTCCGCGCCATCGCGCTGCCTGGCCTCCCTTTTCTCGGGTTATCCACCTATGGCGTGATCTACGTCACGCCCGGGCGAAGATCGGCAACTCCTCGAGACGGGAGCCTGGGGCGGCTACCGGATCGACGGGCTCACGGGGCTACACTCGCGACCGTGACCGGGTACTTCGGTGCGTACGCCGTAGTCGGGCTGATCCTGCTGATCGGCATCGGGTTTGTGACGGTCGCGCTCACCGCCAACCGGCTGTTGCGCCCGCACGTGCCGACCCGCGAGAAGCTGCTCACCTATGAGTGCGGCGTCGACCCGGTCGGCGAGGGCTGGGCGCATACCCACATCCGCTACTACGTCTACGCCTATCTCTACGTGGTCTTCGCGGTCGACGCGGTCTTCCTGTTCCCCTGGGCCACCGTGTTCGCGCTGCCCGGCTACGGAGTGACCACCCTGGTC
>DATFRM010000491.1:0-4555 GCA_035263265.1 Actinomycetes bacterium | reverse complement strand
GGTCGAGTAAGAGATATTTTCTCCCGCCGTGAGTACTTCTCCGGGCTCCGAATCCGTTCGTAACACAATGTTTCGACAGCTACCTGTGAGTGACGTATTAGCTCCCTCGGACGGAAGTCGGCACGGTCTCGGACAGGTATTTCGCCGCGCGGATTTGGTCATCCTCGGCATCGGCGTATTGATCGGCGCTGGCATCTTCAAGCTGGCCGGGGAGCAGGCGGGCACGATGTCAGGCCCCGGTGTGCTGTTCTCATTCATGCTGGCCGGGCTGGTCTGCCTGCTGTGCGCGGCCGCCTATGCGGAGCTGTCGTCGGTGCTTCCGTCCGCCGGGTCGGCGTACTCGTTCACGTACGTCGCGTTCGGTGAGGTATGGGCGTGGATCATCGGCTGGTCGCTGTTGCTGGAGATGGTGCTCGCGGCCGCGGCGGTGGCCCGGGTGTGGTCGATCTACCTGCTGCAGGCGCTGCAGGACCTGAACATCGAGGTGCCGGCGAGCGTGGCTCCGCACTTCGGGGTGGCGACCGGATTCGACTGGCCCAGCGCGATCCTGCTCGCCGGGCTGGTCCTGATCGTGGCTGCCGCGGCGCGGCTGGGAGTCCGGGTGCTGTGGACGCTGGTGCTGGCCAAGCTCGCGGTCATCGCCCTGGTGATCCTGATTGGCTTTCCGCACGTCCGCCCGGACAATCTCACGCCGTTCGTCGTCGAGCCGAAGCCGGCCGGACCGGTCGGGGACGACCAGACGGTGCTCCAGTTGCTCCTTGGCGGTAGCCAGCACACGTTCGGCTGGTACGGGATCTTCGTTTCCGCCGCGGTGGTGGCGTTCGCGTACATCGGATTCGACGTGCTCGCGACCGCGGCCGAGGAGACCGCTCGACCGCGCACCGATGTCGCCCACAGCATGATCACTAGCCTGCTGATCGTGACCGGCCTGTACATCGCTGTCTCGTTCGTGATGGTCGGGATGGTGCCGTACCGGCGCCTGGCGGAGTCGGCGACGCCGCTGTCGGACGCGTTCGAAGCGGTCGGCAGCGGGTTCATGCGCAACGTCATCGACTTCGGGGCGGTAGTCGGCCTGGCCACCGTGGTTCTGGTGCTGCTGATCGGGCAGGCCCGGGTCGGGTACGCGATGGCCAGGGACGGTCTGCTGCCCAGGCCGATGGCCAGGCTGAGTCCGCGGTTCCACACCCCGTCGGTGTCCGCGGTGGTGCTCGGTTCGATCGCGATCGCACTCGGCCAGTTCGTGCCGGTGCTCGATCTGGCGCCGCTGCTGACCATCGGCGCGCTGTTCTGCTTCGTGTTCGTCTCCGCGGGTGTGATCGTGCTGCGCCGGACCCGGCCGGACCTGGAACGCGGATTCCGGATGCCGTGGGTGCCACTTGTTCCGGCGCTGGCAATCCTCGGCACCGGATGGCTGATGCTCGGGCTGCCGGTGGAGAAGTGGATCTATTTCGGCATCTGGACCGCGGCCGGCTTGGTCGTGTACCTGCTATACGGCCGCCGCCGGAGCCGGCTGAATCGGCTGCTCGCGGCCGAAATCGAGCAACGCCGGTACCGCTCCGTGCACAGCCGTCGGCACACGCACGTGTAGCTCCGCCGCCGTCCCGGACGCGTTCGACCCGAGGCTGGACATCCTTGACCAGCTGATCCAGTCTGTGGAGATCAGCTAGCCGGTAGTGGCGAACACATCCACGAACAACCGCCCGTTCACCCGGACGGCGCTCCGATCGGGGTGGCGCCGCTGGCCCGCGCTATCAGCGCCCGGTAGGCCTCGACGGAGGTCGTCTCGCTCCCGAGCCGGTATCCGCTGGCCCGGCCGTGATCGTCGCTGGCGCCGGTGCCCAGTAGGCCGAGATCGGCCGCCAGCATGCGCAGCCTGGCCCGGGTCGGCGGGTCGTGGTCCGGGTGATCGATCTCGAGACCGGCCAGTCCGGCCGCGGCCAGCTTCGCGATCACGTCGTCGCCGACGATCCGGCCACGCTGCCGCGCACCGGGATGCGCGAATACCGCCACCCCGCCGGCGGCGCGTACCAGCCGGATCGCATCCGCTGCGTCGATGGCGTCCCGGTGCACGTACGCCCGGCCCCGGTCGCCGATCCAGTCGGGCCCGAACGCATCCGCTTCCGAGCGCACCACACCGGACGCGACCAGCGCCCGGGCGATGTGCGGCCGGCCGATCGGCGCGTCGCCGGCCAGCTCGCGTACCTGCGACCAGGAGATCCGCGCGCCCAGCTCGATGGACCGGGCGACCATCCGCTCGGCCCGGCCGAATCGGGCGGCCCGGGACCGGTCGAGCTCCGCCACCAGCTCCGGATGGTCGCGATCGACCAGGTACGCAAGGATGTGCACGCTGGTTCCGCCGGCGGCGGCGGACAGCTCGGCACCGGGCACCAGCGTGATCCCGACCTGCTCGGCGGTCGCCGCGGCGGCGTCCAGGCCGGCGAAGGTGTCGTGATCGGTGAGGGCGATCACGTCCAGCTTGGCCGCGGCCGCTCGCGTGATCAGCTCTGCCGGTGACTCCGTACCGTCCGATGCGCTGGAATGGCTGTGCAGGTCGATACGCACGGGAGCGAGCGTACGGCCTACCCCCGCGGCGACAGCGCGCCGAGCCTATAGGCGTGGCGACAGCGCGCCGAGCGGAAGGTCCAGTTCCAGCCGGGCGTCGCGAGCGTCCAGCAGGGTGAGCCCGTCCACCATGAGCAGGTCGGCCCACTCCGGCCAGAGCACGGTCCACAGCCAGAAGCCGCCGGCGGCGCCCACGTACGCGGTCCGGTTCTCCCCGGCGTCGATCCACCACAGTGGGGTCGGATGCCCGGCGGCATGGATCTTGGCGTGGGACGGCGTGTCGATCATGTCCGCGCCCGGGTCAGGCCCATCGATGCCGGCGTAGCTGGCGCCGAGCCCGATCCCGGGCTCCTCCGCCGCAATGATCATCTCACCGACGCCGCCGAGCCGGTTCGGCCCGGTGCAGGCCATCACGGTCGCGCGAGCGCCGGTCAGCTCGTCGCCGGCGAATGTCGTCCCGGTCACCAGCCACCCGGGCGGCAGTGGCCACGGCACCCACACCGGGACCCGCGCGGATCGCGTGATCTGGTGCAGGTGCTCCGGTGTGGGCAGCCTCGGCGGCGCCACCGGGTGCACCTCCCCGTGCACGTCGCACCGCCACGCGTTGGACCACATGTTCGGAGCGCGGACGATCGAGCGGCACCGAGGGCAGGTGTGCTCGCCCTTCATGGGACAAGACGGTGCGCGCTCAGCCGGAGCGCGTCAAGCCCGCCGGACAGCCGGCTTGTCGCGGTCGCGGTTCGCCGGCAGAGCTAGCGGCGAGATCGCTAGCTGGGCAGCTCCGCGGTCATTCCGGCGCGCAGCCTGGACAGGATCCGGGCCAACAGCCGGGACACCTGCATCTGCGAGACGCCGAGTTCTCCGGCGATCTCGGACTGGGTCATCCCGCGGAAGAACCGCATCAGCAGGATCTGCTTGTCCCGCTCGGCCAGCTCGGCCAGCAGCAGTTTGAGCGTTTCCCGGTTGACCACCCCGTCGAACGAGTCGTCCTCGGCGCCGATCAGATCCTGTAGTGGTGTCGGTCGCGCCGAGCCGGCGTCGACGGGCAGGTCGAGCGATACGGTCGAGTGCGCGGCCCTGGCGTCCATCGCATCGATGATCTCGGCCGGTTCGGCGCCGAGGTGCTCGGCGAGCTCGCCGACCGTCGGGGACCGGCCAAGCGACTGCCCCAGCGTCTCGGTCGCCGTCCGCAGCTGGGCGCTGAGCTCCTGCATGCGCCGCGGCACATGGACCGCCCAGGTGGAGTCGCGGAAGTATCGCTTGATCTCTCCGATGATCATCGGAGTGGCGTACGTCAGGAACGCCACCCCGCGTTCCGGGTCGAAGTTGTCGACCGCTTTGACCAGAGCCAGGTAGGCGACCTGGAAGAGGTCTTCGACCTCCTCGCCCGGCATCCCGTAGCGCGCGGCCAGGTAGCGGGCGTACGGCATATGCGCCTCGACGACCTGGGAGCGCAGACCGTCCCGGCGCGGGTCCTCGGCCGGTAGCGTCGACATCTCGCCGAGTAGCCGCAGTGCGGTAGCCCGGCGCTTTACGTAGAACTCGCCGCGCTGCGCCACCGCGGCATCTGCCGCGGACATCGGCTCCGGCTCGTCGTCGCCTCCGGATCCTGGCCGGCTGGGCTGGGTCGGCTTGCCCTGGGATTGCTTGCCTTGGGTCTGCCTACCCTGGGTCTGTTTGCCCCGGGTCTGCTTGCGCTGTGCCGGCCTTGGGAGCGCCTGCTCGCTCTGCGCCCCGGCGCTCTCCACCCCGGCGCCCGGCGGCTGCTCGTCCGGCGGGCGCTCGCCGGACGCGTCTTTGCCCCGCGCCTTTGTGCGTTTCCCGGACGTGGTCGGCTTCGGCCTGGCCTGCGCCATCAACGCCCCGCGGCCGTTGCGCGCTTGACCAGCTCCACTTGTGCCCACCCGTCCTGGTAGGACCAGCGCAGTTCGTCGACCAGCGCGCTGAGCACGCTCCAGCCGAAGCCGTCGACGTCCGGGGCGGACTCGTCGGC
>DATFRM010000490.1:0-4396 GCA_035263265.1 Actinomycetes bacterium | reverse complement strand
CCGGTGCGCAGCATCTGCTCGTGCGAATAAGTGGCGATCACGGCTTCGGTTGTGACATCGCGGATCTCGACCGGCTCGTCGACGCCTCCCGCTGGCATCCGCGCGATCAGGTTTGTGCCCAGGATCTGTTTCACTTGCTCGGTTGCTCCACCGGGCGGCCACACGTGAAGCGCGGCCATCGAGCCGTCTGGCCGATACAACAGATCGGCCCCGAGGCTGCCATGGGTGCCCGCCGCCCTGGCGACGACGATCAGATACTGGCCGTCCGCGGTCCAGCCCACCAGGTCCTGTGCCGTCCAGCCGTCCGGCTCCTCCAGCGACACGGAGTGCTGCTCTGCTGTCCGCATGTCGACGAGCCGGAACCGGTCGATGTGCGCGAAATCCTGGTTGTCGACCCGCATCCCGGCGAACACGTAGGTGCTGCTGTCGGGCGACAGGTCGCCTGAGTTGTACTGGATCAGGTCTGGGTCAACCGTGAAACCGGCGGGAGTGCCGAAGATGCCCAGTTCCTGAACGTCGCCGGTGGCCAGGTTGTACCAGGCGTAGGAGTCGCAGGAAGGATCTGGCGGTTCACACGGCGCCACAATCGCGTACCACAGGTCCGGGGAGACGGCGCGGAGGATGCGCTTGACGACCTCGTAGCGCCCGGACTCCGGGTTGAACCACCAGCTCTGCTGGACGTTCATGGCGTCCTGGTAGTAGTCGACTGCGGCGCCGGGCACCTCGATCCGCCCCGACTCCCCCGTGGGCGGGCTGATCGGGCCAGTTGATCGGCGGGTGCCCGGGCTGAGCAGCACCGAGGCTGCGGCTATGGCCAGTACCACCACGATCGTGATCATCCCGCTGGCGACCACGCGGCGGCGATGCCGGCGGCGAGCCCCGGCCAGCGCGCGCTCGCCCATCGACGGGACCTGGCCCTGGTCGGCCAGTCCGGTCAGGGTTTGCCGGAGCAGCTGCTCGACCCTGGTCATGATCGCGTCTCCTCGTACGTGTCGCTGAGTTCGGGACAGCGCGCGCGTAACCGGGCAAGCGCGCGATGAGCCTGGCTGGAGACGGTAGGACGCGAGCAGCCCATGATCCGGGCGATCTCGGCGTCGGTGTGATCCTCGAGGTAGCGCAACACCAGGACGGCCCGCTGCCGGGGCGGAAGCGTGGCCAGGGCGGTGACCAGTGCACGCCGCAGGTCGACGGTCCGGTTCGGGTCTGCTGCCGGCGCGCGCTCGGGCATGGTGGCGGTCAGGATCTCCTTGACCCGGTGCCGGCGGCGCCAGCTTACGAACTCGTGGTAGATGACCCGCTTCGTGTACGCCTCCGGATCTTCGATCCGGCGCCAGCGCAGCGCAATCTTCTCCAGGCTCGCCTGCAGCAGGTCTTCGGCGGCTTGCTGCTGGCCGGCCAGCGCGTATGCCACGCGGAACAACGTTCCCGTTCGGCTATGCACGAACGTCAGGAACTCGTCGCGCGCCGCGTCGTCCACGGATCTCACCTCACCCAGACAGACGCCGCCGGCGCTCCATTTCCTGCATGCGCGCATCATCCGCGCTTAGGCGCGGGCCGACCAGCGATCGATCGGTGGTCACGAAGAGATGGCCGGGACCTCGCCGCTGACCGCGGCCTTGAGCACATCGCGCACGCCATCCGCCTCGACCGGACGCGGATTGGCGGGCGGGTTCGCCAACAGAAGTGCGGTGACCTCGTCGGTGAGCGCCGGGTCGAACCCCGCTGCGACCAAGCTGACGGGGGTACCGAGCCGGCGGCCAAGCTGCCACAGCGCGGCCGGCGCCGTGCGGCCGTCGACGGCACCTGGCGTGCCGGAAACGCCGAGCGCGGCGGCGACCCGGCGCATCGCCGCCGGCGCGGCCGCGGCGTTGTATGCCACCGCATACGGCAGCACGGCCGCGTGCACCTCGCCGTGCGGCAACCCGAAGCCACCGAGGACGTGGCACAACCGGTGATGCAGTCCCATCGTGGTGTTGCCGAGCGCCAGCCCGGCCAACCAGGCGCCGCGCAGTGCATCCGAGCGCGCGGCCAGGTCGTTCGGTGCATCAACGCAGCTCGGTAGCGCGCTCGCGAGCGACCGGATCGCCTCCTCGGCCAGTACCGCGACCAGCGGCGACACGTCGGGCGCGTACAGGCTCTCGACCGCGTGCGCGATCGCATTCATGCCGCTCACCGCGGTCAGCCCGGCTGGCATCCCCAGGGTCAGCTCCGGGTCGTAGATCGCAGTGCGCGGCAGCACTTGCGGATCCCGGCCTGTGGTCTTGCGCTGCCCCTCGCTCTGACCCCAGATCGGCGTCATCTCGCTGCCCGCGTAGGTGGTCGGCACCGCGACGATTGGCAATCCCCGCTCGCGCGCGACCAGCTTGGCCAGCCCGGTCGCCGAGCCGCCGCCGAAGCTGACCACCAGGTCGGCGCCGATCCGGTCGGCCTCCTCGACCGTGGCCGTGGCGAGCCCGACCGGGACATGCTGGGCGATCTGGCCGGCCCGCCCGGCCAGCCGGGAACCGAGCACGGCGACCAGATCGTCGATCACTCCCGGCTGGTACGCGTCGGCCACAAGCAGCACCCGCCGGCCGCCGAGCCGATCCACCTCGACCGGCACGTCGGCGCGCGAACCGGGACCGAACACGACGTGTGGCGTGCGCAGCTCGAACCGGTCCAAAGTCATCCCGCGCTCCCGGTGGCGCGCCCGGCGCTGAGCCGGCGCAGCGTGTCCAGCTCCAGCGCGGTGGGCGGCTCGGTCTCGGTCAGGCTCGCGGCGATCCGCAGTGGCCAGCCGGTGCGCTCCCGCACCGTCGCCACGGCGACACCGGGGTGGATCGCGGTCAGCACCAGCTCCCGGGAATCCGGCTCCGGCCGGAGCACACCGAGGTCGGTGATGACCGCGGTCGGGCCGTCACCCGGCAGCCCAAGCGCTTTGCGGCTGTCCCCGCCCTCGTGGTGACCGATGCTGGTGACGAAGTCCAGCCGGTTCACGAAGGCGCGACTGGTGTGCCGGGCGATCACGATCACCTCGCGCGAGCTGGCCGCGATCTCCGGAGCGCCGCCGGCTCCTGGCAGCCGGACCACCGGCTGCCGGTACGGGCCGATAACGGTGGTGTTGATGTTGCCGTACCGGCAGATCTGCGCTGCGCCGAGAAACCCTACGTCGATCCGGCCACTCTGCAGCCAGTAACTGAACACCTCGGGCACGCCGACCACGTCGAGGGCGGTCTCGGCCAGCTCGCCGTCCCCGATCGACAACGGGGCCCGGGTCGGTCTGGCCCGGATCGCGCCCGACTCGTAGATCAGCACCAGCGAGGGCTCGTGCACCTGCCGGGCGAGACTAGCCGCGATGCCTGGCAGCCCGATGCCGACCAAACAGGTCCGCCGGCCGCGCAGCTCGCGGGCGGCCACCACGGTCATCACCTCGTCGGCTGTGGCGGGCGCACGCTCGCCAGGCTCGGTCATCGCGACCCCACGGCCGCGGCGGTCTCCGCGGCAACCAGCCGTAGGTGCTCACTGAAGTCGGCGGTCTCGAGCACATGCCGGCGCATCCACTCGACGAACGGCTCGCGCTCCCGGCTGATCGCGTCCCAGCGTGCGTAGAACGCGTTGTCCCGCTCGGAGTAACCGGTTGCGTAGGACGGGTGCGCGCCCTGCGGTACCACCGATACCGCGTCCATCACCCAGGACGGCAGCACCACCCGGGTGCGGGCGTCGAGCTGGTCGACCCGCTCCTCCACGGTCACGATCGAGCGGCGGGCACACAGCACGGCCTCCTTCTGCACCCCGCTGATTCCCCAGATTCCGATGTTGCCGTCCCGGTCCACCTGCTGGGCATGCACCACGGCGACATCGAGGGCGAACGCCCGCACCGCGGTCAGCTGCTCGCCAGTGAACGGGCAGGTGACGGTCGAGACGTTGCGCGTGTGCGCGGCCAGGTCGCTGCCGACGTAGCCGCGCAACACGCCGAACGGTAGCCCGGACGCTCCGGCCGAGTAGCGGGCGGCCATCCCGGCATGGCTGTGCTCCTCCAGATCGAGCAGTTCCGGCCAGCCGTGCTCGACCGCGTCCCGCAGTCGGTGCAGCGAGCCGACACCGGGATTGCCGCCCCAGGAAAACACCAGCCGCTCGGCCGCACCGAGCCCGATCATCTGGTCGTAGAGCAGGTCCGGAGTCATCCGCACCAGAGTCAGCCCGCGCCGTCCCTGCCGGAGGATCTCGTGCCCGGCCGCGAACGGGATCAGGTGGGTGAACCCCTCGAGCGCCACCCTGTCGCCGTCCCTGACCAGGTCGGCGACCGCGTCGGCGAGCGGGACCAGTTCGGCCACGACCTACTCGGCCGGATCGCGACGGTAGAACGGCGGGAGCTGCGCGTCGACGTTGATCCAGACGGCCTTCGGCTCGGTGTACT
>DATFRM010000489.1:0-8725 GCA_035263265.1 Actinomycetes bacterium | reverse complement strand
GGTCGGCGAGCGTTGGGTGGCGTCCGGAGTCGCTGCCCTGCTGGTCGCGGCCGTGCCGTTGTGGCTGGTCATCGCGCGCGTGATGACCGGAGACCGGCCGTCCCGACCAACTGTCGTCGGAGTGTTGATCGGGCTGGTCGGTCTGGCCATCCTGGCCGTCCCGGGTGGCCATAACGGTGCCAACACCACAGTCGTGGGCGTGCTGGTGATCATCTTTGCCACGCTGTCCTGGGCCACTGGCTCGTTCCTGTCCGGACGCGTCGGACTGCCGGCCAACCCATTCGTGGCGGCCGCGTACGAGACGCTGGCGGGCGGAGTCGTGCTGAGCGTGCTCGGCCTGAGCACCGGTGAGTTCGGAGATCTCGACCTCGGCTCCATCACCGGTAAGTCCTGGCTCGCGCTCGGCTACCTCGTGGTGTTCGGCTCGATGCTGGCGTTCACCTCGTACATCTGGCTGCTGCACCACGCGCCGATCTCGCTGGTGGCCACCTACGCGTACGTGAACCCGGTGATCGCGGTGCTGCTCGGGGCGCTGCTCGCCGCCGAACCGCTGACCGCGGCGGTGCTGCTCGGAGGCGCCACGATCGTGGCCGGTGTCGTACTCGTCGTCTCGAAGGAACGCGCCCACTAGCTCGAAGCAGGTGCCACGCCTGCGTCAAGAAGGTACCCGTAATGTATTGAAAGAACCGTTTCGAAACGGTACTTTCAATGGTATGAGCACGATTGAGGCCGACCAGCCGACGCCGTCACGCCGGAAGCTCAAGGACGCCAGAGAGCTGCGGGCGCTCGCGCATCCGCTGCGGATGGCGCTGCTCGAGCTGCTGTACGTCGAGGGGCCGCTCACGGCCACCGAGTGTGGTGAGCGGCTAGACCAAATACCGGCCAACTGTTCGTTCCACCTGCGGCAGCTTGCGAAGCACGGATTCATCGAGGAGGCCCCGGGCGGCGTGGGGCGGCAGCGGCCGTGGCGATTCACCTCGCTCGGGCACGAGTGGTCGGACACCCCGGAACGATCGGTGCCGGAGCGCGCGGCCGCCAGATCCGTGGTCGCGCTGGTCCGCCAGCGCCACGCGCAGTACCTGGCCGATTGGCTGGCCCGGCGGGACAGCGAACCCGCCGAGTGGCAGGACGCCGCCATGGTCGCCCAAAACGGCGCCTGGCTGACCGCCGCGGAGCTGGTCGAGATTCGCGACGCGACCCAGGCGCTCTGGGACCGGTATCGCGATCGACTGCTCGATCGGAGCAAGCGCCCGGCGGACTCCCGGTTGATCCAGGGGCTCGCCGAGGCGTTCCCGATCACCGGCGTGCTAAGTCCCGATGCGCCTGCCTACGACCCCGACAGCGACCTGGCCGAGGCGGCGGTCAACGACCGCGAGGAGAGCTGAGCACCATGCGCGAACTACTGTCCCACCGCGACTTCCGGCTACTGCTCACCGGCCAGACGTTGTCGATGTTCGGCGATACCACGATGCTGCTCGTGTTCGGGATGTGGGCGAAGGAACTCACCGGCAGCAACTCCATCGCCGGCCTGACCATCTTCGCGATGGTGTTGCCCAGCGTGTTCGCGCCGGTCGGCGGCATCCTGATCGACCGGACCCGGCGCCGGCGACTCATGATCGCCACCGACCTGTTGATGGCCGTAGTCATGCTCGGCGTCTTCGCTGTCGACGGGCGCGACGATCTCTGGATCCTGTTTGCGGTCGCCGCCGCGTACGGCGCCTCCAGCATCGTGTTCGGCTCGGCCCGCCTCGCACTACTATCCACGATGCTGCCGCCCGACCTGCTCGGGCAGGCGAATGCGGTCCTGCGCACCACCCGGGAGGCGCTGCGGATGGTGGGACCGCTCACCGGGGCCGCGCTGTTCGCCGCATTCGGTGGATCGGCCGTGGCCGCGCTCGACTCCGCGTCGTTTCTCTGCTCAGCGGTGGCCTTGCTGGCGATGCGAGTCCGGGAGCCGCGACCGGAACGTACCGAGCACCATTGGTTGAGCGAGTCGGTGGCCGGGTTCGGGCACATCCGGCGCCAGCCGATCCTGCGCGGGTTGACGTACTCGACGATGGTCGTGCTATCGGTGGTTGGCCTGATCGAGACCGCGTTCTTCGTGCTGGTCACCGACGGCCTGCACAAGCCGGTCGAGTTCGTCGGCGTGCTGAGCGCTGCGCAGGGGCTTGGCGCGATCATCGCCGGCATCAGCGCGGTCGGGTTCATCCGGCGGGTGCCGCTGCTGCCGCTGTACAGCGCCGGGCTTGGCTTGTTCGCGACCGGCGCCCTCGCCCTGATCACTGAGGATCTGCCGATCGTCGTGCTGGCCATTGTGATCAGTGGCGCCGGCCTCCCGTTGATCGTGATCGCAATCGACACCGCCATCCAGCGGTTTACGCCAAATGAGCTGCAGGGCCGGGTGGGAACCGCGATCGAGGTGTCGCTCAGCGTTCCGCAGACCATGTCGATCGCGGTCGGCGCCGCGCTCGTCGCGGTTGTGGATTACCGGCTCCTACTGCTGGTGACCGGCCTCGGCACCCTCGGCTGCGGGCTGTACGCACTTCGCCTGTACCGGCGCCACCGCGAGCCAGCGGCAGCGGAGCCGCCGCCGGAACCGGTCGCCGCGAGCCAGCCAGGTGCCGCGAGCTAGCCGGTCGGGGCGAACCGGGCGGCCACGTCGAGGAAGATGTCGTTGGCCTCGGCCTCGCCGATGGATACCCGGCAGCCCTCCCCGGCGAAGCCGCGTACCACCGCCCCGGCGTGCTCGCAGGCCGAGGTGAACTCGCCAGTGCGCTCACCGAGCCGCAGCCAGACGAAGTTCGCTTCGCTGTCCGGAACCGGCCAGCCCTGGTCGGCAAGCGCGGTGGCCACCCGGGTGCGCTCCTTGACCAGCGCCTGGACCCGATCGAGCAACTCGTCCTCGTGATCGAGCGAGGCCACCGCCGCGGCCTGTGCGATCCCGCTGACCCCGAACGGCACCGCGGTCTTGCGCAACGCGTCGGCCACCGGCTCGTGTGCGACCCCGAAGCCAACCCGCAGCCCGGCCAGCCCGTACGCCTTGGAAAACGTCCGCAGCACGCATAGGTTCGGCCGATCCCGGTACAGCTGCAGCCCATCCGGCACCTCCGGGTCCCGGACGAACTCTCGGTATGCCTCGTCCAGCACGACCAGCACGTCGCCCGGGATCCGGTCGAGGAACCGCTCGAGCTCCTCCCGCCCGACCGCGGTGCTGGTCGGGTTGTTCGGGTTGCACACGAACACCAGCCTGGTCCGCTCCGTCACCGCGTCGGCCATGGCCTCCAGGTCGTGCCGCTCGTCCGCGGTCAGCGGCACCCGTACCGCGGCCGCGCCGGAGATCTGCACGATGATCGGGTAGGCCTCGAACGAGCGCCACGCATAGACGATCTCGTCGCCCGGTCCGGCAACGGACTGCACGACCTGCTGGCAGACGCCGACCGAGCCGGTCCCGGTCGCCACGTGCGACTCGGGCACTCCGAACCGGCTGGCGATCCGGGACACAAGCCCGGCCGCGAACAGGTCCGGATACCGGTTCGCCTGCCATCCCGCGTCCGCGATCACGGTCTGGACGCTCGGCAGCGGCGGGTATGGGTTCTCGTTCGAGGAGATCTTGTACGCCGGCAGACCGTCCCGGACGGGAGCCGGCCGACCCGGCTTGTAGGTCGGGATGCCGTCAAGTGCGGCGCGCAGCCTCGGGCCTGTCTGGGACACCGTCGTCCTCCCTCGCACTGGCTACGCCAACATTAGTCGGCCCGCCGGAACCCTCACGCCGAGCGCCCGGCACCCGGCGCGCACTGGCCATCGCGACCGACCGGCAGCGCTGTAGCCACGACTCGAGCACGTTCAGGCCGGTCACGTCGAAGGAGTAGATCCGCCGCTGACCCACCGTGCGGACCTGGACCAGGCCAGCATCGAGCAAGTGCTGCAGGTGCTGGGACACTGCGGCCCGGCTCAGGATGAAGTGACCGGCCACCTCGCCGGCGGCCATCTCACCGTTAGCGAGCAATTCGACGATCCGCCGCCGGGTGGGATCCGCCAACGCAGCGAGGACCTGCATGGGCTGATACTCAAACGCGGCCAGTCACGCGGTGTCAACCGGCCCAGGTCGGGGAGCCGCGCCGGTCCGATCCGGTACTTGCGCGCGTCACGGCGACGGCGAGCGGTGATCCGTGCCAAGATGCGCCATGCAGTCGATATTGACGCGGATCCTCATCAACGCAGTCGCCCTCGGCGTTGCTGCCTGGATAGTCGATGGGGTCGACCTCACCAGCAACAGCACCGCGAACCAGGTGTTCACCCTGCTCGCCGTGGCGGCCATCTTCGGCTTGATCAACACCTTCATCAAGCCGATCGTGCAGTTGATCTCGCTGCCGTTCATCGTGTTGACGCTTGGTCTGCTGATCTTCGTCATCAACGCGCTGCTGCTCTGGCTGACCGGCGCGATCTCGTCCTGGATCGGGTTGTCCTTCTCGGTCGAGGGCTTCTGGCCGGCGCTGCTCGCTTCGTTGATCATCTCGCTGGTCAGCTGGGCGATGAACATGGTCATACCGGACAACAAGTAGCTGACGTAGACCAGCCGAGCGGTTTGCGCTGGGCTGCTGGCCTGTTCTCAGAGCTGCCGGTGGCCTCCGCTTGGGCTCACTGAGCTCAACCGCCTAGCGGGCGATGAAGTGCCAGCCGAGCCACCACCAGAAGAACAGCACGCCAACCCGTCCGGGCCAGGACCGCATTACGTACGCCAGCAGGTCGGACAGGGTCGGGATGCGGGAGTTGGGCCGCCGGCCAAGCGCGTCGACGATCACGAGTGCGGCCAGGATCGCGGCGAACCCCGCGACGGTGAGGTTGTGCGTGTTCATCGGCGCACCAGATGCCAACCGGCACCGAGCCAGCCGATCACGAACGCGACCCGGACCCCGAAGGTGTCGAGCGCTGGATCGGTGATGTCGCTCAGCGTCGGATGCTCGTAGGTCGAGCCGCGGAAGAAGCTGTAGAGCTCGAGCCCGGCGAACGCCAGGATCACCACGATCCACGGCAGCGTGCCGACCAGGCTCAACCGCTGCGGAGCCGGCCGCCGCTCCATCGGCCGCAATGCGAGCCAGGCGCACATCATCCAACCAAAGATCGCCAAGATCACTTGTGGCGGAGCGGTTAGCCCGTGGGTCAGCCCGAGAGCGGTCGCAAACATCAGGGCGACGGCTGCCAGCCACGGTTTGGCCTGGACCAGCTGCCACGCGGTCGTGTCCGGACCGACCGGCGATGTCGATCCGGAGAGATCGGCCGGGGTGGTGGCGATCGGTTCGGTCGTGGGATCGCCCTCATCCGCGTGGTTGGTCACGGCTATACGGTAATCCGCTCCGGTCTGCCCGCAGCACGAATGGCGAGGCTGACACCATCACGATGGGTTAGCCTCCGGTGATCCGGGCACCCTCTCCGCCCACGACCCATCTGCCTCCGACCAGGCGAAAGGGCTAAGTTCGCGGGCTCGGTAGGCTCTCCTGGCGTCCATGAGGAGTTCGAGGACCCTGCGGAGTCAACAAGCGGCACGCTGGCTGACGCTCCGGTATGGATGCCTTGAGCTTGATGATCATGACGAGGAGTAAGAGTGAAGAGGGTTCTGCTGACTGGCGGTGGCGGGGCGATTGGCGCCCATGTGATCGCGCACATCATGCAGCACACCGACTGGCAGGTGACGGTGCTGGATTCGTTCAGACACAAGGGCTACCGGGATCGGATCGTCGAGGTCTGCCGGGACTATCCGGCCTGGAACGATCGCATCAAGGTGCTCCAGCACGACCTGGTCTGTCCGATCTCTCCGGAGCTCAAGTCCCAGATCGGCGCGGTGAACTACATCCTGCATCTTGCTGCGATGTCGGACGTGTTCTTCTCGGTCGAGAATCCGGTCTACGTGATAAAGAACAACGTCGACTCGCAGCTCACGATGCTCGAGTATGCGAAGGACACCGAGCACGAGGCGTTCGTCTACTTCTCGACTGATGAGGTATACGGCCCGGTCGAGAAGGGCAAGGCTCATCCAGAGTGGTCCACCTACCGGCCGTCCAACGCCTACTCGGCGTCCAAGGCGGCCGCGGAGTGCATCGCCTATCCGTACTGGCGGAAGGGCGAGGTCAAGCTGATCATCACCAACACCATGAACAACTTTGGTGAGATGCAGGCGCCCTCGAAGTTCCCCGCCATGGTGCAAAAGAAGCTGGAGTCCGGAGAACCGGTCATCATTCATGGCAACGAGCAGGAGATCGGGACTCGGTTCTATATTCACTCCCGGAACACGGCCGACGCGCTCCTGTACATCCTGCAGAACTTCCCACCGCACCTGCATGAACAAGGGGAGCTCGATGATCCGGATCGGTACCACATCGTTGGCGACCGGTGTCTGTCCAATTTGGAGCTAGCCCAGATCATCGCTGAGCTGATGGGCAAGGAGCTCGACTACCGCTTGGTTGACTTCCACCGGGACAACCCGGCCCACGACATTCACTACGGGCTCGAGGACAACAAGCTTCGTAAGTCCGGGTGGCAGCCGCCCGTAAGCTTCGAGGAATCGATGAAGAACACGATCGAGTGGCAGCAAGAGCACAAAGAATGGGCCTGAGACGGGTGAGGTGAGCGATGCCGGATGCGAGCCCAGTCCGGGAGTTGCGGTTGGCGGTCACCGTGCCCGACTACGACGAAGCGTTGCGGTTCTACCGGGATGTGCTCGGGCTCGCCGAGGTCGGCACCTACACCGCTGACGGCGGCCGGGTGACGATCCTCGCGGCCGGCCGGGCCACGCTGGAACTGTCCGACCCGATGTACGCCGCGTACATCGATCAGGTCGAGGTCGGCCGGCGGGTCGCCGGTCCCATCCGGGTCGCGTTCGAAGTCGGCGACTCGACCGCGATGACCGCGAAGCTCGTCGAGGCCGGCGCCGAGGTCATCGCGCCGCCAACCCGGACACCGTGGGATTCGCTCAACTCGCGACTGGATGCACCGGGCGGGCTTCAGCTCACGCTGTTCGAAGAGCTAAGCGGTCCCGGCGCCGAAGGCTGACGCCCGGGCCGGCCACCCGGACCGGCGTCCGCCGCCATGCCACCGATCGGGCCGCTTGCCGGTAGCCGTGTCTACCCGCCCGCGGCCATGTCGACGAACCGGCTGTAGTGGCCCTGGAACGCAACCGTCACGGTCGCGGTCGGGCCGTTGCGGTGCTTGGCCACAATCAGATCGGCCTCACCGGCGCGCGGCGACTCTCGCTCGTACGCGTCTTCGCGATGAAGCAGCACGACCATGTCGCTGTCCTGCTCGATCGCACCACTCTCCCGCAGGTCGGCCAGCTGCGGTCGCTTGTCGGCCCGCTGCTCCGGACCACGGTTGAGCTGGGCCACCGCGACGATCGGGACATCCAGCTCCTTGGCCAGCAGCTTGAGCTGGCGGGAGAATTCGGAGACCTCCTGCTGGCGGTTCTCCACCCGGCGCGGGCTGGACATCAGTTGCAGGTAGTCGACGATCACGAGCCGCAGGTCGTGCCGCTGGCGCAGCCGCCGGCACTTCGCCCGGATTTCCATCATCGACATGTTGGGCGAGTCGTCGATGAACAGCGGCGCGCTGGAGACCTCGCCCATCCGGCGGGCCAGCCGGTTCCAGTCGTCGTTGGTCATGGTGCCGGACCGCATCGTGTGCAGGGCGACGCGCGACTCGGCCGCGAGCAACCGCATGACGATCTCGTTGCGGCTCATCTCGAGCGAGAAGATGCAGCTGGTCAGGCCGTTCTTTATCGATGCAGACCGGGCGATATCCAGGGCCAGGGTTGACTTCCCCAGCGCAGGTCTGGCCGCAAGCACGATCAGTTGGCCGGGGTGCAGGCCGTTGGTGAGATGGTCGAGATCGGCGAAGCCGGTCGGCACACCGGTCAGCTGGCCGCCCCGCGAGTTGATCGCTTCGATCTCGTCGAGCGCGCCCTCCATCACGTCGGAGAGCGGCAGGTAATCCTCGCTGGACCGCCGCTCGGTCACCGCATAGACCTCGGCTTGCGCGGTGTCGACGATGTCGTCTACCTCACCGCCGGCGCCGTAGGCGAGCTGGACGATACGGGTGCCGGCCTCGACCAGCCGGCGCAGAATCGCTCGCTCTGCAACGATCTTGGCGTAGTAACCGGCGTTGGCGGCAGTCGGAACCGACGAGATCAGGGTGTGCAAGTAGGGCGCGCCGCCCATCTTGCCCATCTCGCCGCGACGGGTGAGCTCGGCGGCCACAGTCACCGCGTCGGCCGGCTCGCCGCGACCGTAAAGGTCGATGATCACGTCGTAGACGAGCTGGTGAGCGGGCCGATAGAAGTCGTTCGGCCGCAGCACCTCCACTACGTCGGCGATCGCGTCCTTGGACAGCAGCATGCCCCCAAGCGCGCACTGCTCAGCGGTCACATCCTGCGGCGGAGTGCGCTCGAAGTCGGGTGGTGCGGCAGACAGTTCTGCCACGCTCACTCGGTCTCACCTCCCCCGCGACTGCCGGACAGCGGAGCGTGCACGGCCAAGTTTGTCGAACAACTGTTCGAAAGTCCAGGACCGGATGCCCCGACATTTCCCGCCGCCCACGCCTGTGCGAGCGACGTTATGTGGTACGCGCAAGTCGCGGAAGATCGCCGTCCACAGCTGCTGTGGGTGATCGTGTGGACAACATCGGTAGTCGCTGATGACCACGCTGTGCGATCTCTGGGGACCGGGCTGTGGATATC
>DATFRM010000488.1:0-2160 GCA_035263265.1 Actinomycetes bacterium | reverse complement strand
GACTCACCGACACATATCCGCAGGCTCTTCCGGTCGACGAGATCAATGCCGGGTTGGCTGCCGTACTCGGCGCCACCGAGCGCTGGCGAACCGGCTATGCCCAGCCGACCATTGACGCGATCAACCGGAGCGGCATCGGCGCGGTCAGCAGCCAGCAGCACGCCGCCGGCCTGACCCAGTTCGATGCGGTCAGGCAGAGCATGAACCGGCTTGGTGGGGTGCTCGAGCGGGAGCACTCAGCCGCTCAGTCCGGGCTCAATCGGGCCGCCGACCGGTTCGAGAAGGTCATCGTTGGCGGGCTGGTCGTTCTGCTGCTGGCATTGATCGCGCTGGCTGCCACCGTGCGGCAGACCGTGATCCGCCCGCTCGCGATGCTGAGCCGGCAGGTCCGGCAGGTCGCCCGCGGTGAGTACCACCAGCAGCTCAAGGTGGAGGGTGCGCTCGAGATCCGCCGGCTGGTCCAGGACATCGACGCGATGCGCCAGCGGATCTTGCTCGAGCTGGACGAGTCGACCGCGGCCAGAGAGCTGTTGGATGCGCAGGCGCTGGAGCTGCGCCGGTCGAATGCTGAGCTCGAACAGTTCGCCTACGTCGCCTCCCACGACCTCCGCGAGCCGCTGCGCAAGGTCGCCAGCTTCTGCCAGCTGATCGAGCGGCGCTACGGCGATCAACTGGACGAGCGGGGCCGCCAATACATCGAGTTCGCGGTCGACGGCGCGACCCGGATGCAGGTGCTCATCAACGACCTGCTTGCGTTCTCCCGGGTCGGCCGGACCAGCGAAGGCTTCGTCGCGGTCGACAGTCAGCAGTCGCTGGACCGGGTGAAGCAGCTGCTCAGCAGCCCACTCGAGGACACCGGGGCCGAGGTCAGCACCGAGGGACCGCTCCCGATCGTGTATGGGGACCCGGTGTTGGTCGACCAGCTCCTGCAGAACCTGCTCAGCAACGCGATCAAGTTCCGCCGGGACGGGGTGCCGCCGGAGGTCAGGATCGTCGCCCGGCGCGACGGCGACATGTGGGAGTTCACCTGCGCCGACAACGGGATCGGCATCGAGTCCGACTACGCCGAGCGGATCTTCGTCATCTTCCAGCGGTTGCACCCCCGGGACCGCTACGGCGGAACCGGCATCGGTCTGGCCCTCTGTAAGAAGATCGTGGAGTATCACGGCGGCCGGATTTGGCTGGATTCGAACGGCCGACAGGGCACCGGTGCGGTCTTCCGCTTCACGTTGCCGGCGACGCCGCCGCTGGCACTTGCCAGCGGCGGCCATATGGGGTCTCATGTCTCCACCGGACAACCGGAACCAGTCGCCTCGGCGGCCCCTGGAGGCGAATCGTGAGCACTTCTCAGGTCTTCGAGGTGCTGCTGGTCGAGGACGACCCGGCGGATGTATTGATCACCCGCGAGGCGTTCGAGAACAGCGAGGGCCACGCGCTCAACGTGGTGGTCGACGGGGTTGAGGCCATGGCCTACCTGCGCCGGGAGGGGCAGTACCGACAGGCCCTGCGACCCGATCTCCTGCTGCTCGACCTCAACCTGCCGCGTAAGCCAGGCCGCGAGGTGCTGGCGGACATCAAGACCGATCCCTGGCTACGCATGATCCCGGTGGTCGTCCTCACCACGTCGGAGGCCGAGGAAGACATCGTGGCCAGCTATCAGCTGCACGCGAACGCCTACGTCATCAAGCCCGTCGACTTCGAGCAGTTCGCGGCGTCGGTGCGCCAGATTGGCGACTTCTTTCTATCCATCGCCCGGGTGCCCCCGCTGACCTGGGAGGGCTGGGCGACCCTTCGCTAGGTCTCTCGGGAGGCCGTCATGGTGGTTCCTTGCGTCGGCGCGATCATCGTCGATGCCGCGAGTCGATTGCTGGTGGTGCAGCGGCAAAACTAGCCGGGGTCAGGGTGGTGGTCCATCCCCGGCGGCCGGGTGGAGGAGGGCGAGAACGACGTCGAGGCGGTGCGCCGGGAGGTTCGGGAAGAAACCGGCCTCGAGGTCGCGGTCGGCTCGCTCGTCGGCAAGATCCAGCGTCCGGGTCCGGAGGACGAGAACGGCGAGATCTGGTACGAGATCGCGGACTACCACTGCACGGTCACCGGTGGCACGCTTCGCCCCGGCGACGACGCCACCGACGCGCAGTGGGTCTCGTCCGCCGAGCTTCG
>DATFRM010000487.1:0-3043 GCA_035263265.1 Actinomycetes bacterium | reverse complement strand
ACTTCCGGATCGCCGTGGTCGGGCCGCTGACCAGCGTGCTGGCCGGTGTCGTATTCGGCCTGCTGGCCATGGTGCTGCGCGCGCTGGGGGTGCACGGCTTGCCGCTCGGCGTCCTGGCCTACCTGGCCGGTGTCAACATGCTGCTGGCCGTGTTCAATCTGATCCCGGCGGCACCGCTGGATGGCGGTCGAGTGCTGCGGGCCGCGCTGTGGCACCGGTGGCACGACCGGTTCCGAGCCGCGGTGACCGCCGCCAAGGCCGGTCGAGTGTTCGGCTTCCTGCTGGTCGCGCTTGGCGCGCTTCAGGTGGTGACCGACAACGGGTTCGACGGCCTGTGGCTGGTTTTGATCGGGCTGTTCCTGGTCAACGCCGCGGCCGCCGAGGAGCAGCAGAGCCGGCTGGCCCAGCTGCTGCACGGAGTTCGGGTGTCCGACGTGATGACCGCGCACCCGATAACAGCGAGTCCGACCGAGCCGCTGGATCGGTTCGTCGCCGAAACGGTGCTGCGACACAGGTTCTCCGGTTATCCGCTCGTCGATCAGCAGGGCCACCTTGCCGGGCTGGCTACCCTGAATCGGATCCGCGCGGTTCCACCGGAGCGGCGACCGGTAACCCGGCTCAGCGATATTGCCTGCCCATTGGCGGAGGTGCCGGTCGCGCGCCCGGACGAACCGCTGGTTGGCCTGCTGCAGCGGATGGCCGGCTGCACCGATGGGCGCGCGGTCGTTGTCGACGAGGGCAACCGAGTGGTTGGGGTGGTCAGCCCGTCCGACATCAGCCGGGTGGTCATGATGCGAGACCTGCGCCCGTTCGACCCCTACCAGGGTCCCCGCGGCGCCGACGTCACCGCCGGGCCGCACGGTCGGGAGCCGTAGCGGTTGAGTCAACCCGTCGCTCGTATCGCCGGAATGACGGTATTGGCACTTCCTCGAACACCTGTAGCTCGGATGGCTTCTGGCGCCAGCTTTGCGGCCAGTAGAGGACGAACTCGTCGGTGCCCGACTCGCGGAGCCGACCGATCATGTCCGAGAAATAGTCGACGGACTCCCAAGGGCTAAGCGGCGGAAAGCAGACCACAGAGTGCCGGACACCAGCCGGACTGCGGCCGAGGTCCGCGCACAGATCGTCGAAGCGCCGGGTGCGTTCGGCGGTGACGGCATAGAAGTCGTGCTCCGTCTGTACCTCATAGCCGCCCCAGGAGCTCCAGCTATCGGCATATCTGGCGGCAATTCGCAGCATCCGTGGCCCGTGCGCTGCGATGGTGATGGGTGGGCGGGGCCGCTGCACCGATGGTGGGATGACTTCGGCCGCCGCGCAACGGTAGAACCTGCCGGTGTAGTTCGTTACCCGCTGCCGCAAGAGCAGGTCGACCAGCTCGACGAATTCGGCGAACCGGGCGACCCGCTCGGCCACCGGCTGGTCCGCGCCTACTGTCGCGGCCCCGGCCGAGGGATCACCGACGCCGAGCGCGATCTCTACCCGCCCGCCGCTGATGTGATCAACGGTCATTGCCGCTCTCGCCAGGGTTACCGGATCTCGAAAGTAGAGGCTGGTGACCAGTGTGCCCACCCGGATCCTGCTCGTGGTGGCCGCCATCAGGGCCAACGTCGCCGGCCCGTCGAACATCGAGTGCCCGGGTCGATCCGGTTCCACCACGGTGTCGCAGTTCCACAGCATGTCGAAGCCCAGCCGCTCGGCCTTGGACCACCGTTCGCGCAGCTCCGGCAGCGGCACGTGCTGGTACTGGTAGGCACCGAACCGCAGCACAGTCACCTGACCACCTCCGTGACGACCGAGCGTAGGGCCGGGCCAGTCGATCCGCGTACGCTCGTGGCCGTAATCGCGGGCCGTAAGCGCTGCGGTCTTGCCGGTTCGGGTGGAGGCTGGGTGCGCAAATCTCACGCCGCTATCGGCAGCACGGTGTTCTTCGCGCTGGCACCCGGTGTGGTGGCCGGCCTGGTGCCGTGGTGGCTGACCGGATGGCAGGTGCGCGAGCCGCCGTACTCGGTGCCGCTTCGGCTAGCCGGTGTGATCCTGCTGGTCGCGGGCGCGGCGGTGCTGGTCCAGGCGTTCGCCCGGTTCGTCGTCGAGGGCGCGGGGACGCCGGCGCCGATCGCGCCACCCGAGCACCTCGTGGTGGGCGGCCTGTACCGATACGTGCGTAACCCGATGTACCTCGCGATTCTCGTCGCGATCGTCGGTCAGGGACTCGTGCTCGGTCAGCCCGTCCTGTTCGGATACACCACCTTTGTCGGGGCTGCCGTGGTGAGCTTCGTCTACGGGTATGAGCAGCCGGTTTTGGCTCGTACTTTCGGCGCCGACTACGAGGCGTACCGTCGCGCGGTCCCGGGCTGGTGGCCCCGGCTACGGCCGTGGCACGGCGACCAAGGTCCGGCGAACAGGCGCATCGACGCGGAATGACCCGGCGGGAGTCTTCTCCCCGGTAGGTCAGGGGGCATACGGTCAGGGGTCGGGGGGTGATGTGCATGAAGCTGGCCGTAGCGATCATGCATGGCATCGGTACGCAATCGGAGAACTTTGCCGAGCCGACGATCTCGTCGTTGTCCGATCGGCTCGCCGGTCTGGGCAAGGATCCGGACGACGTGGCCTGGGCCCGCTTGTACTGGGCCGACATCCTGCGCGATCGGCAGGAGGACTACCTTGCCGCGGCGCGTGCCCGATACCCGATGGACTGGAACCGGGTCCGCAACCTCGTGGTCGACGGGCTCGGGGATGCGGCCGCGTACCAGTTCGTCCAGGGAGAGCCCAGCGGCACCTACCGAACGATCCACAACCGCATTCGAGAGCTGATTCACCAGTTGTATGTCGGCGACCTCGGCCGCCAGCCAGTTCCGTTGGTGGTGCTCGCCCATTCGCTCGGCTCGCACATCCTCTCCTCCTATATCTGGGACAGCCAGCACGGCTATGAAACCGGCGCCGGCTCGGGGTCTTCCGAGTTCGAGCGCATGGAGTGGCTGGCGTGCATGGTCACGTTCGGATCGAACATCCCGCTGTTCACGTTCGCCTACGAGAAGGTGGTCCC
>DATFRM010000486.1:0-2984 GCA_035263265.1 Actinomycetes bacterium | reverse complement strand
GCGATCTGGGTGTGGCGCCGGCGTGGCGGCGTGCCGGCCCGGTTCGTCGGCTTCAATCGGCGCGGGGCGTTCGTGTGGTTCACCACCTGCCAGGTGGTCGCGGCCGAACCGGCACGGGAGTTCGCGTTCGACGTGACCACGTTCGGTATGCCGGTATCGCGGTGGGGCTACCGGATGACCCCCTCCGGCAGTGGTACCGAGGTGACCGAGTATTGGCTCGATCGCCGCAGCCGGGGCGCGTTCGTACTCGGACGGATCTTCACGGGCAAGGTCACGTATGACCGGCCGGCGGCCAACCGGGAAGGCATGCGGACGACGCTCGACCGGCTCAAGCGCGAGCTCGAGGGCGGAACCGCTGCCTGAGGCAGCTAAGTGCGCAATGATCTGCGCCCATGGACCCGACCAAACTGTTCACAGTCATCGCGCTGATCTCACTGCCGACGGTCATGTTCGGCGGCTACTCGCTGCTCCGCTTAGCCGCGGCCCAAAGGCTCACCCCGTTCCAGCACCGGTACTTCCGGGCCGGCCATGCCCACGCCGGTGTGCTGCTGGTCATGGTCCTGGCCGCACTCACACTGCTCAAGGGCACCGAACTGTCGAACGGTGTCCGCTGGCTGGTCTGTCTCCTGCTCCTGTTCGGCGTGCTGGCCCAATCCGGCGGGATGTTCGTGCACGCGTTCACCGCGCAAGAGGGCCAATGGTCACGCGGCAACGCCCTCACGGTGACCGGCGCCGGATTGCTGGCCGTGGCGCTGCTGATCGTCGCGTACGGCGTCGCGATCACCTGATCCGCCGCAAGCTTCTGCGCGGTCACGAGTGGCCGCGGATCGAATGCGGTTGGTACAGCTCCTCCAGCCGGCGGACCTCGTCTTCGGTCAACGTGACATCCACCGACGCGATCGCGTCCTCCAGGTGGCTGAGCTTGGTAGCGCCGACGATCGGTGCGGCGACGCCTGGTCGCCCGAGCAGCCAGGCGAGCGCCACTTGAGCCATCGGCAGCCCGCGCTCGGCCGCAACCGCGCGCACCACGTCGACAACGTCGAAGTCCGACTCGGCATATAGCTCGTCGGCATAGGAGTCGGTGTCGGCCCGAACCGTGTGCCGCTCCCCGCCGCGATCTCGGCTACCGGCGAGCAGGCCGCGCGCCAGCGGGCTCCATGGGATGAGACCGATGCCCTGGTCCAGGCAGAGCGGGATCATCTCGCGCTCCTCCTCCCGGTAGACCAGGTTGTAGTGGTTCTGCATCGAGACGAACCGGGTCAGGCCGGCCGACTGCGCAGCGTGCTGTGCCTTGGCGAACTGCCAGGCGTACATGCTGGATGCGCCCAGATACCTGGCCTTACCGGCCTGCACCACGTCGTGCAGCGCCGCCATGGTCTCCTCGATCGGCGTGTCCCGATCCCAGCGATGGATCTGGTAGAGATCCACGTAGTCAGTGCCGAGCCGGCGCAGCGATGCGTCGATCGCGTCCATGATGTGCTTGCGGGACAGCCCACCATCGTTGGGCCCCGACCCCAGCGGGAAGTAGACCTTGGTGGCGAGCACGTAGTCCTCGCGCTGGCCGAACAGCTTGTCGAGGAGCCGGCCGGTGATCTCCTCGCTCATCCCTTTCGAGTACATGTCGGCGGTGTCGAAGTACATCACACCGGCCTCGACTGCGCGCCGGACGATCGGCTCGGCCGCGTCCTCGCCCAGAAACCAGGCCCGGTCCGCCGGATTGCCGTAGCTCATCATGCCCAGGCAGATCCGCGACACCTTCAGGCCGGACGCCCCCAGCCTTACGTACTCCATGCCGCCTCCTAGTGCTCGAGTCGTCTTGATCGACAGTAGTAGCGAGGGCAACACCGCCGATAACCAGCCCGATACCGGCCAGCTCGGCCAGGCCGGGCAGCTGCGTCAGCACGACAACGCCGATGATCGTCGCCATCGCCGGCAGCAGGGACAGCAGCAGCGCGAACGTCGCGCGCGACAGCCGAGCCAAGGCGAGCTGATCGCACACGTACGGGATCACCGATGAGCAGATCCCCACTCCGGCACCGGCCGCCAGCAGCTCGGGGCGGCCGAACGCGACAGCGGCATCGGCCAGGCCGATCGGCGCCGCCACGACCGCGGCGACCAGCATCGCCAGCCCGAGGCGATCGATGCCGGCCGGGCCGCCGTCGGCGGCAATCCGTTTACCCAGCATGATGTAGATCACGAACAGCGCGCAGTTTCCGAACGCGAAGGCAAAGCCCAGTGAATCACCGGCCAGCCGGGCGTCGGTCAGCAGAACCACGCCCGCGGTCGCCAGCACCAATGCGGCCAGGTTGCGCCGCCCGCGCAGACCCACAGCCGCCAGCACAACCGGCCCGACGAACTCGATCGCGCCGACGGTGGCCAGCGGAAGCCGATCGATGGCCAGGTAGAACAGCGCGTTCATCGCGGCCAAGGTCAGGCCGAACCACACCAGCAGCCGCCGCTGCGGCCAGCTCATCGTTGCCGCGATCCGCCACGGCCGGCGCCAGATCGCGAACACGGCCGCCGCGGTGACGATCCGTAGCCAGGCCACGCCTAGCGGGTCTACCGCTGCGAAGAGCAGTACCGCGAACGCCGGACCGAGGTAGTGGAACACCGCGCTTACGGCGAAGTAGCCGTGTGGCGGGATGCGATTGACAGTCACGGATCTATTGTTGAAGGGCACTACTGGTGCCGACAGGTCAAGCTGAAGGTTGGTTCGGTCAATGTCCGTGAATCGTATGGTGAGAGCTGGGCAACGCTTTCAGGATGCGAAGCTGACCCTTGATCCGGTGAACGTCCGCATTCTGCGTGCGTTGCAGGCGGACCCACGAATCAGCATGTCCGAGCTGGGTCGCCGGGTGGGCATGTCCGCCCCGGCGGTCACCGAGCGCGTACAGCGGCTGGAGGAGGCCGGGGTGATCGTCGGCTACCGGCTCGACGTCGATCCGGCCGCGATCGGTTTCCCGGTGGCGGCCTGGGTCCGGGTC
>DATFRM010000485.1:0-6419 GCA_035263265.1 Actinomycetes bacterium | reverse complement strand
AGGCCCATCACGGCGACAATCTGGCCCGCGCCCGCCTTCGAGATCTCCTCGCGCTTGTTCGCGTGCATCCGGTAGATCTTGCCGATCCGCTCCCGGCGGCTCTTGATGCTGTTGAGCACCTGGCTGCCCGAGTTGAGCGTGCCGGAGTAGATCCGCAGGTAGGTGAGCTTGCCGAGGTGCGGGTCGCTCATGATCTTGAACGCCAGGGCGGACAGCGGTGCGTCGTCCACCGGCTCCCGCTCGATGATCTGATCCTCGTCGCCTACACCGTGACCGGCGACCGCGCCGACGTCGATCGGCGACGGCAGGTAGCGGACGACCGCGTCCAGCATCGGTTGCACGCCCTTGTTCTTGAACGCCGAACCACACAGCACCGGGGTGAGCTTGCTGGTTACGGTGGCCCGGCGGATCGCCGCGATGAGCTGGTCTTCGGTCGGCTCGTGACCCTCGAGGTAGAGCTCCATGATCTCGTCGTCGGCCTCAGCCAGCGTCTCGATCATCCGGTCTCGCCACTCCCGGACCGCCTCGATGTGCGTGCTCGGGATGTCCTCGATCTCGTACTTCTCGCCCTTGGCCGCCTCGGCGCTCCAGACCAGCGCCTGCTGGGAGATCAGGTCGATGACGCCGCGGAAGTCCGACTCCGCGCCCAACGGCAGCTGGATGACCAGTGGGGTCGCGTTCAGCCGACTGACGATCATGTCGACGCAGCGGTGGAACTCGGCGCCCACCCGGTCCATCTTGTTGACGAAGCAGATCCGCGGCACGTGGTAGCGGTCGGCCTGGCGCCAGACCGTCTCGGACTGCGGTTCGACGCCGGCGACGCCGTCGAACACCGCCACCGCGCCGTCGAGAACGCGCAGCGAGCGCTCCACCTCGACGGTGAAGTCCACGTGACCGGGCGTGTCGATGATGTTGATCGTGTGCCCGTCCCACTGGCAGGTGGTGGCGGCCGAGGTGATCGTGATGCCGCGCTCCTGCTCCTGCTCCATCCAGTCCATGGTGGCCGCGCCCTCATGGACCTCACCGATCTTGTACGTCATGCCGGTGTAGAACAGGATCCGCTCGGTCGTCGTGGTCTTGCCCGCGTCAATATGGGCCATGATCCCGATGTTGCGGACCTTGGCCAGGTCAAGACCGGTGTCAGTAGCCACGTCGTCTTCTCTGCTCTCGTTCTCTCTGCTCGTTGCTCTCGTTGCTCTCGTTGCGCGATTGCTGCTGCGTCGTCGGTATGTGGGATGTTCGCGACTACCAGCGGTAGTGCGCGAAGGCCTTGTTGGACTCGGCCATCTTGTGGGTGTCCTCGCGCCGCTTGACGCTGGCGCCGAGGCCGTTGCTCGCGTCCAGCAGCTCGTTCATCAGCCGCTCGGTCATGGTCTTCTCCCGCCGTGAGCGCGAGTAGCTGACCAGCCAGCGCAGCCCGAGCGTGTTCGCCCGCTGCGCCTTGACCTCGACCGGGACCTGGTAGGTCGCGCCACCGACCCGGCGGCTGCGGACCTCGAGGGTCGGCTTCACGTTGTCCAGGGCACGCTTGAGCGTGATCACCGGATCGGAGCCGGTCTTCTCACGGCAGCCCTCGAGCGCGCCGTACACGATCCGCTCGGCAACAGACCGCTTGCCGTTCAGCAGCACCTTGTTGACCAGCTGCGTCACCAGCGGCGAGTTGTAGACCGGATCCACGTGCACGGGACGCCTCGGAGCCGGACCCTTACGGGGCATTAGCTCTTCTCCTTCTTGGCGCCGTAGCGGCTGCGCGCCTGCTTGCGGTTCTTCACACCCTGGGTGTCCAGCGACCCACGGATGATCTTGTAGCGGACGCCGGGCAGATCCTTTACCCGGCCACCGCGGACCAGCACGATCGAGTGCTCCTGCAGGTTGTGCCCAACCCCGGGGATGTACGCGGTGACCTCGATTCCGCTGGTCAGCCGGACCCGGGCGACCTTGCGCAGGGCCGAGTTCGGCTTCTTCGGGGTAGTCGTGTAGACGCGCGTGCACACCCCCCGGCGCTGCGGGCTCCCCTTGAGCGCGGGAGTCTTGGTCTTGGCGACCTTGTCCTGCCGGCCTTTACGGACCAGCTGCTGGATCGTAGGCACCGCGTCTCCGTCTTCTCGTTCTGATGGGCTTGTCGTACCGTTGGATGGTCTTTCTGCCCGATTTGCCCCTATCCGTCCGGCCCACGCGGTCGGGCGTGTCGCCCGATTCGGGCCGTGCTCTTCTCCCACTGAATTCAGTAGGTGGAGCGGGATCAGCCTCGGTGCACGAAAACCGCACACGCATTAGCCCGGGGCACCCCAGGCACAAGGAAGGAGATTACCGCTCGATGCGTCCCGGGTCAAAACCGGTAACCGCTCGCCGCGTGCCCGAACCCCCGGCTACAGCGCAGGCCGCGCCGGTGCGGACTGGTCGCTGCGGCGCTCCAGAACGAGGTCGGCGAGGTACTCGGCTATCGCCAGCGAGGACGTCGCGGCCGGCGACGGCGCATTTCGGACGGCGGTAACGCGGCCCCGGTTAGAGATCCGGAAATCGTCGACCAGCGCACCGTCGCGCCCAAGGGCCTGGGCACGTACCCCGGACGGCCCGGCGACGAGGTCGGCGCTCGTGAGCTCCGGAACATAGCGCGCCGCCTGGGTGGCAAATGCCCGCTTCCAGAGCGAGCCGGTGATTTCGCGAGCGCCGGTACGCCAGTGCTTATAAGCGAAGCGGCGAAAGCCCCGCCAGTGGACGGTGTCCCATACGTCGCGCGGCCGGATGTCGCGATGCCGGTAACCCTCCCGCGCCAAGGCGAGCACCGCGTTCGGTCCGACGAGCACCTCCCCGTCGTACCGCCGGGTCAGGTGCACGCCCAGGAAGGGGAAACGCGGGTCGGGCACCGGGTAGATCAGGCCCCGCACGAGAGCGCGGCGCTGCGGCCGCAGCAGGTAGTACTCGCCGCGAAACGGCACGATCGCCGGCTCTCGCTCGTCGCCGGCCAGCATGGCCAGCCGGTCCGACTCGACTCCCGCGCACAGCACGAGCCGGTCGAAACCGAAGTCCGCGCCCGGCTCGCTCCGGGCCGCACCCGGCCGCCGGGTAGCTACCCGCACCTCGCTGTTGCGGTGCGCGATGCCGACGACCTGATGTCCCAGCAGGACCGTGAGGCCGGCCGCCTGACCGTCGTCGGCCAAGGCCTGGGTCACCGCGGCGAAATCCACGATCGCGGTCACCGGTGAGTACAGGGCGGCGACACCGGTGACGGCCGGCTCGATCTGCCGCATCTCCGTGGGACCGACCAGGCGTACGCCCGGGACGCCGTTGGCGATGGCCCGCTCGTGAATGTCGTTCAGCCTGGCCTGATCCTGCTCATCGAGGGCGACGACGAGTTTGCCGCACTCGTCGTAGGCCAACCCGCGCTGCAGGCAGAAGTCCTTGAGCAGCGTGACCCCCCGCCGGCACAGGCGGGCCTTCAGCGAACCGGGCTGGTAGTAGATGCCCGCATGGACGACACCGCTGTTGTGGCCGGTCTGATGCGCGCCGAGGCGCGGCTCCTTCTCCAGCAGCGTCACCTCGGCATCGGGTAACAGCTGGAGCAACCGTCGCGCAAGCGAGACGCCGATGATCCCCCCGCCCACCACGCCGACTCGAAGCCGCACGTCCTGCCCTCCCTAAACCCGCGACGACGATCCCACGGCGCGGCGTAAGGTGCGCTGCTATGCTCTGCGCCCAGGCTAGTGCAGGCCGCTCCGTCAGAAGCGATCAGTAGCGGGTCCCGCAGGGCGGTACGAAACGGCAAATATGTAGTGAGTGTTCTGCAGCGGCGGCTATTGCTCGTAGGGCTGGTGGCGACACTGGCAACAGCATTAGTGGCCGCGGGACACTTCGCCGGACTGCTGCCGAGTTCAGATCCGGCCGATCCCGCCGCGGTGGCGAATGGTGGACAGGCGTCGCCGTCAGCCATCCCAAGTCAGACGCCGGCACCCAAGCCCGCCATCGGTAAGGCGGTAACGAAGGCGCCCCGCCCCACCGCCACCAAGTCCACATCCACGTCCGCGCCTGCACTGCCGGCGCCGGTCTCCACAACATGTACAGACCCGGTATACGTGACCTCGGACCGCGATGGCATGTGGAATACCCACGGTTACTTCGTGCACAACAACATGTGGAACGACAGCGAAACACTGGGGCCGCAGACGCTCTACGCCTGCTCCCATCACAGTTGGTATGTAGTGTCCAACCAGACCAACCGTGCCGGCGCAGTGAAAACCTACCCAAATGTGCACAAGGACTATTACGACGCGCGGATCAGCTCGTTTAGCCGAATCACGAGCACGTTTGCCGCGACCAGTCCGCACGTGGGGATCTACAACGTAGCGTTCGACATCTGGACCAACGGGATTGCCAGCAGCGGCTCCACCGAGATCATGATCTGGACCGAGAACTTCAATCAGGTGCCAGCCGGCGACGTAGTGGCCACGGCCAGCCTTGGCGGCCGTACGTACAAGGTGTGGAAGACATCGGATAGTCACTACATCGCGCTAGTGCCGACCAAGGTCGTCACCGCGGGCAGCATCGACCTGCTCGAGATCTTCAAGTGGCTGATGTCCAAGGGCTGGTTACCGGCCGGCTCCACGCTCGGGCAAATTGACTACGGGGTGGAGATCGTGTCAACCGGCGGCCGGAACGCCACATTCTCGTTCACCGACTTCTCCATCACAGATAGCTAGCGCGGTTCTCCGGGCCCAAGCTGCGGATCAGCGCTTGCGGTACGTCGCGGTATACGTCTTGCTCACCGTCGGCGCCGTAATGGTGTGGGTCCGTGCACGGCCGTCGGACCACGAACCGAAGTACAGCAGCCCGCCGGTGCGATCCGGCCGGTCCTCGTAGCTCCACCCGAACCGCTGTGGCGACGGAGCGCTGACCGAGTTCGCCGAGCCGACCACCACCCTCACCGAGAACGGCGTGGTGCGCATCGCATCGTTCACCACCAACTTGGTGCGGCCGGAGACGCCCGGCTGGATCCGGAACGTGAGCAGGACCGTCTTCGGGTCCAGCCGGACGCTCGTCGTCGCGGACAGTCCTCCGGAGTCGGTCGCGGTCAGCTGCAGCTCGAGCCAGCACGGGTACGCGTGGTCCGGCGCGGTGACCGATCCGCTGGACACATCGGGGAACGTCTGAACCTGGTGGGCGTGGCAGTTGGTCGGCGTACTGCAGTGATGAAGAATCAGCGACCAGCTCAGCGCCGACGCCGGCAGGGGTCCGTCCTGCGCATCGGTGGCGTGACCGGAGAACGAAATCGTGTTTCCGACCGCCCAAGTCAGGCTCGACGCCGGCGAATCGATTACGACTGTTGGCGCGGTGTTGCCGGCCGCGACCGGGACCGACGTCGTATCACTCGCGCCCTGGTCGTCGGTGACCCGCAGGCTCGGGTGATAGACCCCGGCCACGGTGTAGGTGTATGACGCCGTCGGTCCGGTCGCGTCGCCGAACATGCCGTCGCCGTCGAGGTCCCACGAGTAGGTCAGCGGCTTACCCTCCGGGTCGGACGAGCCGGTGCCGTCGAAGCTGACGGTCAGCGGGATCGGGCCGCTGGCCGGCGTCGCCGTGGCAACGGCGGTCGGCGGCTGGTTGGCCGCCGTAAACGTGATCCGGTGAACGGAGCCGCCTTCCATGTCTACGTAGAACAGGTCACCGCCGGGACCGATCTTCAGATCGACAGGGTGCCCGGCGGCACCGCCCGAGGCATCGACACCGACGAACGACTGCAGTCGCGACGGATCGGGCAGCCCATTGGCGTCCGGAAGCATCGCCCAGATCTCGTTACGGGTGTGATCGGCGAAGAACAACGCGCCGTCATACTGCGCTGGATACGACCCACCCTGGTAGAAGGCCACCCCGGTGATCGACGAGCCGCCGGTGTGGCAACCGGTGTATGGCACCACGCACGCGTTATGGCGGTACGCGTAGTACGGCTCGACCACCGAACCGGGCGTCGAGTAGAGGGAGGAGCACTGACTCAGCCCGGCGCCCTGGTAACCACCCTGCGCCGCGGTGCCCTCGTAGCATGGCCAGCCGAAATTCGGTGCGGTCGCACCGGTCGGCGACACCACCCGGTTGATCTCCTCCCAGGTGTTCCAGCCGACATCACCGATCCACAGCTCGTCGGTGCCCGGCCGCTGGGTGATCCGGAACGGGTTGCGCAATCCGTAGGCCACGATCCGGCGCGCGTTGGCGTCAGACGAGGAGAAGAACGGGTTGCCGAGCACGCCATCGCCGGTGGCCGGATCGACTCGCAGGATCGCACCGTCCAGCGTCGCGGGGCCGTCGGTACGACGGACGCTCTGGCTGCGCAACGCGCCGCCTTCCGCTCCAGGAGGGCTCAGCGGCGTGCCGACCCCACCGGGCGGATCGCCACAGGGGTTGGGATGTGTCGGGCCGAACTGTCCATA
>DATFRM010000484.1:0-3540 GCA_035263265.1 Actinomycetes bacterium | reverse complement strand
GATCGCGACCGTGTTCTCGATCGTCATCGGCACCGTGGTGGGGATCATGGCCGGGCACTTCGGCGGTTGGCCGGATACCGTCCTGATGCGGATCAGCGATTGGCTGCTCGTGCTGCCGTTCCTGCCGCTGGCGATCGTGCTGCTGGTCATCCTGCAGAGCAGTTCCTGGCTGCAGATTTCGCCGGTCACCGCGATCGCCATCGTGGTCGGGATTACCTCGTGGCCGGCTACCGCCCGGCTGATCAGATCACAGACGCTGGCCGTGAAGTCGCGGCCCTACCTGGAGCGCGCGCGTGCGCTCGGCGCCGGGCACTGGCACCAGATGAGTCGGCACATCCTGCCAAATGTGATGCCACTGGTGCTGGCGAACACCACGCTCACCGTGGCCGGGGCGGTGCTGGCCGAGACCACGCTGTCATTCCTCGGACTCGGCGACCCGCTACGGCACTCGTGGGGCACAACGCTCGACGGCGCGTTCGGCAGTGGCGCGATCTCGATCGGTGCCTGGTGGTATCTGATCCCACCCGGCGTCGCAATCGTGCTCGTGGTGCTCGCGTTCACCTGGGTCGGGCATGCGTTGGAGACGGTGCTCAACCCGCGACTGCAGGGACGGTGAGCGCGGTAAGCCTGCTAGAGATCAAGGACCTGACCGTCACCTATCGCAGCAATGACGGCGACATCCCGGCGGTGCGCGGGGTAGACCTTCGGGTCGAGCCTGGCCAGACGCTGGGCGTGGCCGGTGAATCCGGATGCGGGAAGTCGACGATCGTCGGTTCGGTGCTCCGGCTGCTGCCGAAGTCGGCCGCGGTAACCGGACAGATCCTGCTGGATGGCGAGAACGTCCTGGAGATGGGCTGGGGTCGGCTACGGGCCGCACGCTGGGCCGAGGCGTCGGTCATCTTTCAGGGCGCCATGCACTCGCTCAACCCGGTCCAGCGGGTTGGCAGGCAGATCGCTGAGCCGATCCTGGTGCACGAAGAGGTCTCAGAGCAGGACGCGAACGCCCGGGTCGGCGAACTGCTCGAGCAGGTGGGGCTGCCGGCGAGCCGGATGTACAACTACCCGCACCAGTTTTCCGGCGGGCAGAAGCAGCGATTGATGATCGCGATGGCACTGGCCTGCCGGCCCAAGGTGATCCTCGCCGACGAGCCAACGACAGCGCTCGACGTGATGGTGCAGTCGCAGGTGCTCGGGCTGATGTCCGAGCTGGTCCGGGAGCTCGGGGTCGGGCTCGTCCTGATCAGCCACGACCTTTCTGTGCTTTCGCGAACGTGCGAGCGGGTCGCCGTGATGTACGCCGGCAAGTTCGTCGAGCAGGGACCATCCGATCAGGTGTTCGGTTCGCCGTCGCACCCGTACACCGAGGCGCTTGCCGCCGCGTTCCCGACGATCGGGGACCGTGCGTTCCGGTATGCCCCGCGCGGTCTCGGCGGCGACCCACCCCATCCGCAGGACTTGCCGACCGGGTGCCCGTTCCACCCACGCTGCCCGGTGGCACGGCCGGAGTGCCCGACCGCATCGCTCGAGCTGTGGCCGTCCGGCCCCGGCCAGTCCGCTGCGTGCGTGCTGGTTCGCGATCGCGATCGAGTGAGCCGATGACGGCCGAACTAGGTCCGGTCAACCCGGTCGGCCCAGCCAGCGCGGTCGGCCCGGTTGGCCCGGTCGGCCCGGTCAGCCCGGTCAACCCCGTCTTGCGCGTCGACGGTCTCGAGGTGCGGTTCTCCGGTCGGGCAATGAAGGGCAAGGTCGCCCGGGCCGTGGACGGGGTGGATTTGCAGATCTTGCCCGGCGAGATCATCGCCCTGGCGGGGGAGTCCGGCTGTGGCAAGACCACCCTGGCCAGAACCATCCTCGGCCTGGAGAGGCCGGCCAGCGGCGTCGTGCTGCACAACGGTGTTCCGTTGAACTACTCGTCCAAGGCGCTGCGGGCCTACCGCCGACAGGTGCAGCTGGTACTGCAGGATCCGACCGGAGCGCTCAACCCGCGGCACTCGGTGTACGAGGCCGTGGCCGAGGGGATCCGGATTCACAAGCTGCCCGGCAACGAAGAGGAGTTGGTCGCGACCGCGCTGTCCAGAGCCGGCCTGCGGCCGCCGGAGTGGTTCTTCCTGCGCTATCCGCATGAGCTGTCCGGCGGGCAGCGGCAGCGGGTGGTGATCGCCGGCGCCCTGGCGCTCGAGCCGTCGGTGATCGTTGCCGACGAGCCGGTGTCGTCACTGGACGCATCGGTACGCGGCGAGATCCTCGCCCTGTTGCTCAAGCTGCGCACCGAGATGGGTCTGTCGGTGCTAGTGGTCACGCACGACCTCGGCCTGGCGTGGAATATCGCGGACCGGATCGCGGTCATGTACCTCGGCCGGATCGTCGAGGTCGGGCCGGCCGAGCAGGTGCTCGCCGATCCCCAGCATCCGTACACCAAGGCGCTGCTCTCGGTGGCCGGGATCGGTTCCGACGACCCGATCACGCTAACCGGTGAACCGCCGGACCCGACCCGGATCCCCGGCGGGTGCCGGTTCCATCCGCGCTGCCCGGCACTTCTGTCCGGCCTGGCCGCGGCCGCCGGCGTGGACGGCGCCTGCCGATCGGTGCAGCTGCCGATCCTGCCGGCCGACTTCGCCGGTCACCACGCGGCCTGCCATCTGGTCACCGCGGGACTGTCGTCGGTTGGCGATCTCGAGGGCTCACTCGGCGGCTGATCGCGCGTAGCTCGGCAGCCTGTCGAACGGGTCGCGTACTACGGCTGTACCACGCCGGCCGCCACCAGCAGCCGCATGACCTCATCCGCCGGCAGCCCGTAGCTGGTGTTGCCGTTGCGGCCGGTCACCGTGGGCGCCATCAGCAGGCTGTTGAGCACCGCTTCCTCGGTCGCCTCGACGGCCGCCGCGAAGAACGGGTTGAGGTCGCTGCCCAGCACCGGCGCGCTCTGCGGTGCCGAGTCGCGTCTTGTTCGCAGCCCGGTCGCGCAGGCTAGGAAGATCTCCCCACTGCCGTGGTTCGCGGTCGAACCGGTCCGGGCCAGGCCGAGCCCGGCCCGCCGGGCGAGCCGCTCGCACCCGGCGTGATCGAGCGGACCGTCGGTGACCAGCGCCACGATGCAGGATCCGGCCGGGGGAGCGGTCGGCTCGTCCACCGGTGGCTCCGGCAACATCCGGCCGACCGGCACCCCGGCCACGGTGAGCCATCGCTGCGCACCGAAGTTGGTCATGACTAGCGCGGCTACGGTGTGGCCGCTCGGCAGCACCCGGGACGCGGTGCCGATCCCGCCCTTGTAGCCGAGGCAGGTCATCCCGGTACCGGACCCGACCGCGCCCTCCGGCGGTGGCACTGCCGAACCGATCGAGGCACGGGCCGCGGCCAGCGCGTCCGCCACGTCTTGCCGAGCTACCTGCATCCGGCGCGCCTCGGACAGGAACGAGTCGTCGCATTCGGCCACTACCGGGATGATCACGTTCTCCTCGCCGATCTGCGGCTCCTCCTCGATGAGCAGCTCGACCGCGGCGTCGTACACCCGTCCGACCTGCATGGTCGAGGTGAGGAAGA
>DATFRM010000483.1:0-10734 GCA_035263265.1 Actinomycetes bacterium | reverse complement strand
GACGTACAGCATGCGCCGGCCGGCGCGGAGTCCCTGCCGCTCGGCCTCGGTTACAAACAGCGACACCGAGCCGCGAACGGCCGGCTCGGTCGGCAGCAGGCGGCGGACCAGCACCGCACGGTTCCGGCCCGGCTCCGACGTCTCCACGGCCTGAAACATAGCCAGTGCGGCGGTCGCCACCCGGACCCGCCCCCACGCACCAGCGGGGTCGGGTTGGCGGGGCTAGCCGGACGGTGGGTGGCGGGGCGGACGCTCGGTAACCCGCTCGGTCCGTTCGTCGGTGATCGCCTCGGTCAGGTCGGGATGCCTCGGATCCAGCAACGTCTCGTCCACCGTGACCATGAGCGCCGATCGGGTGCCCTTCCCGCGGCGGGAGGCCCGGATGCTCAGCAGCGCGGTCACCGCCAGTGTGCCAACGATCACCAGCAAGGACAGCCAGATAGGAATCTCCGGCGCCCAGGGCGCGCCATCCCGGTGCGCTGCCTCGAGGATCAGCTTCACGCCGATGAAGGCGAGGATCACCGCCAGTCCGTAGCTGAGGTAGATCAGCCGGTCCAGCAGATCTCCCAGGAGGAAGTACAGCTGGCGCAGACCCATCAGGGCGAATGCGTTGGCGGCGAAGACGAGGTACGGCTCCTGGGTCAACCCGAAGATCGCCGGGATCGAGTCGAGCGCGAACAGCAGGTCGGTGGTCCCGATCGCCACCATGACGACCAGCATCGGGGTAAACAGGCGTCGTCCGTCGAGCTTGACGGTGATCTTGGAGCCGTAGTAGCCGTGTGTGGTCGGCAGCACTCGGCGGACCGCCCGCAGGATGACGTTCTCCTGGAAGTCCTTCGCCTCGTCGTGGGTGAGCAGCGAGTACGCGGTGTACAGCAGGAACGCGCCGAACAGATAGAACAGGCCGTGGAACCGATCAAGCGCGGCCGCCCCGGCGGCGATGAAGATACCGCGCATGATCAGGGCCAGGACGATCCCGACCAGCAGCACCTCCTGCTGGTAGCGCCTTGGCACCGCGAACCTGCTCATGATGATCAGGAAGACGAACAGGTTGTCCACCGAGAGCGAATACTCGGTCAACCAGCCGGCGATGAACTGCCCGCCGTAGTGCGGGCCCCAATACAGGAACACGCCGAGGCCGAACAGGAGCGCCAGCGAGATGTAGAAGATCACCCAGTAGACGCACTCGCGAGTGGACGGCTCACGCGGGTTGCGGGCGACGATGACGAAGTCGAGCGCGATCACGAAGGCGATGCCGACGATCGTGGCAGCCCATAACCAGAACGGGACATCCAAAGCGCTCACCTCCGGCGGAACCCAATGTCTGATCACGGGTGCCGGAGGTCTCTTCCACCGGCGCAGTGGCGGACGCCAAACTGCGCCGATCGCCGGAGCCGGGCCGCGAAATCACGGCCGTGATGACGACGCCGGCGCGAGGGAATACTCCCCTCCACGCGTTCCACAGTCTTGCGTACCTGTCGGCAGCCGTCCAATTCAGCGGGCTCCGGCGTGTCCGGAATTCACCGATCAAACAGGCACTATCCAGGGCGTTTGGCGCGCGCCAGCCTGCTGACCACCGTCTCGTACGACATGTCGATCAGCTCGTAGATCTCTGGATCGGGCACGCTTCCGTGCAGCGGCACCCGATTCCACCCGTGCCGGCCGATGTAGGCGCTGGGCTGGATGTCGTCGGGATATCGGGCCTGCCATTCGCGCGCCGCGTTGGCCGAGCTGGCCCGTAACGACACCGCGTTGCCGTCCATGCCGACGAACGCGAACGCCTTGCCGCCGACCTTCGGGACGAGCTCATCATCACCCCACGGGTAGGTCTCCACCGCCCCGGGTTTGCGCATGCAGTAGTCGATCAACTCGTCCAGCGTCATGGCCCACCAGCGACGTAGCCGCTGCCGACAGCGCTCCCAGCCGGATTCGGGCGATGCTTCCTGGGCAGGCTAGCGACTGCGGACTCGTACGAGATGTCCATCATCTCCCGTAGGTCGGCCGTGGAGACCGAGCCGTCGAGGCGCACCGAGTTCCACGGTTTGCTGCGCATGTAGGCCGCGGGGCCGACGCTGTCCGGGTACTTCTCCCGCCAGGCCGGTATCTCGTCCGGCCAGCAGCGCAGGCTCACCCGGGGCGGCGCGACGTCGAGCCCGGCAAGCAAGAACATCCGCCCGCCGTTACCGCCGACCTTGAGCACGAGCGTCGCCTCGTCGAACGGGAACTCCTGGCGTGTGCCGGGCTTGGTCAGCCCGTATGCCACCAGCTCGTCGAGTGTCACCGTGCCTCCCCTACGCCCGTTCCGGCGCCCATCCCGACCGACCCGGGACGAGCTACTGCACGCAGAACTCGTTGCCCTCCGGATCTTGCATGACGATCCACTGGCCCGAAGACTGGTCCATCTTGCGCAGGCAGGTAGCGCCGAGCGCCTCCAGACGTTTGGCCTCCGCCTCAAGCACGTCGTCGGCTTCCTCGCCCGGAACGCCGGCGGTCACGTTGAGGTCGAGATGAACTCGATTCTTGACCGACTTCGGCTCCGGCACCCGCTGGAAGAAGATCCGCGGCCCGGCACGGTCGGGGGCGACCACCGCCGACGCGTCGTTCCACCTGTCCTCCGGGATGCCCTGGTCGCGCAGCCAGTCTTGCCACGACTCAAAGCCCGGCGGAGGTGGCTGCACGACGTAGCCGAGTGCCTCGGCCCAGAACAGTGCGAGCGCGGCCGGATCGGCGCAGTCGATCACAACCTGGACTTCCGTCGCCATTCCCGCCTCCTGTGATCGACGGACCGCGTGTCGAGCTCAGCCGGCCGCGGCCTGCATGCCGCGCAGCTCCTTCTTCAGTTCCTTGACCTCGTCGCGCAACCGCGCCGCCACCTCGAACTGCAGCTCGGCGGCCGCGGCGTGCATCTGGTCGGTGAGCTGCTGAATGAGGTCGGCCAGGTCCTTCGCCGGCATGCCGACCAGCTCCTTTGCGTGTCGGCCGACATCGCCACCGCCGCGCAGACCGAGCCCGGGGACCGGGGTCTTGCCGCGGCTCTGCGCCCGGCCGGACCCACCGACCAGCAACTCGGTGTCGGCGTCCTCCCTGGCGATCGTGTCCAGGATGTCGGCGATCTTCTTGCGCAGCGGTTGCGGATCTAGCCCGCGCTCGCGGTTGTACGCGATCTGCTTAGCCCGCCGTCGATTCGTCTCCTCGATGGCTTTGGCCATCGAGTCGGTCACCGTGTCCGCGTACATGTGCACCTGACCGGACACGTTTCGGGCGGCTCGCCCGATCGTCTGGATCAGCGACGTGCCGGAGCGCAGGAAGCCCTCCTTGTCGGCGTCGAGGATCGACACCAGCGACACCTCGGGCAGATCGAGGCCCTCGCGGAGCAGGTTTATCCCGACCAGCACGTCGAACTCGCCAAGCCGCAGCTCGCGCAACAGTTCGACCCGGCGCAGCGTATCGACCTCGGAGTGCAGGTAGCGCACCCGCAGGCCGAGCTCGAGCAGGTAGTCGGTGAGGTCTTCGGCCATCTTCTTGGTCAGCGTGGTGACCAGGATCCGCTCGTCGCGCTCGGCCCGCTGCCTGATCTCATGCACGAGGTCGTCGATCTGTCCCTTTGTCGGCTTGACCACGACCTCCGGGTCGACGAGCCCGGTCGGCCTGATGATCTGCTCCACGACCCCGTCGGCGCGGGACAGCTCGTAGGGGCCGGGGGTCGCCGACAGGTACACGGTCTGCCCGATCCGCTCGAGGAACTCCTCCCAGCGCAACGGCCGGTTATCGCAGGCGGACGGAAGCCGGAAACCGTGGTCGACCAGCGTGCGCTTGCGCGACATGTCGCCTTCGTACATCCCGCCGATCTGCGGGACGGTTACATGCGACTCGTCGATGACCAGCAGGAAGTCGTCCGGGAAGTAGTCGAGCAGGCAGTGCGGGGCCGAGCCGGCCGGGCGACCGTCGATGTGCCGCGAGTAGTTCTCGATCCCGGAGCAGAAGCCGACCTGCCGCATCATCTCGATGTCGTACGTGGTGCGCATCCGCAGCCGCTGCGCCTCGAGCAGCTTGCCCTGCCGCTCCAGCTCGGCCAGCCGGTCGACGAGCTCGGCTTCGATGCCCTTGATCGCCCGCTCCATCCGCTCCGGCCCGGCAACGTAGTGCGAGGCCGGCGCGATGTGGATCTCCGACTCCTCGCTGATCACCTCGCCGGTTATCGGGTGCAGGGTCATGATCCGCTCGATCTCGTCGCCGAAGAACTCGATCCGGACCGCCAGCTCCTCGTACATCGGGATGATCTCGAGCGTGTCGCCGCGGACCCGGAACGTACCGCGCGTGAACGAGAGATCGTTGCGGGTGTACTGGATCTGGACCAGCCGACGCAACAGTTGATCGCGGTCGATCTCGCTGCCGACCTGAAGCCCCACCATCCGCTCGAGGTACTCCTGCGGGGTGCCCAAGCCGTAGATGCACGAGACGCTGGCCACCACCAGAACGTCCCGCCGAGTCAGCAGCGACCAGGTCGCCTTGTGCCGCAGTCGCTCGACCTCGTCGTTGATCGAGGAGTCCTTCTCGATGTAGGTATCGGTCTGCGGGATGTACGCCTCGGGCTGGTAGTAGTCGTAGTACGAGACGAAGTACTCCACGGCGTTGTTCGGAAGCAGCTCCCGGAACTCGTTGGCCAGCTGCGCGGCCAGCGTCTTGTTCGGCGCGATGACCAGAGTCGGCCGTTGCAGCCGCTCGACCAGCCAGGCCGTGGTCGCGCTCTTGCCGGTGCCGGTCGCGCCGAGCAGCACGACGTTCTGCTGGTCGGCCCTGACCCGCCGCTCGAGCTCGTCGATCGCCTCCGGCTGGTCTCCGGACGGATGGAACTCGCTGACGACCCGAAACGGATCCATCTTCCGGACGATGTTGCTCACTGGTCTCACGGGATCCACCGTACGACCCCCGACCGACAACTTCGGCAGCGATCTCGAGCAAGATCGCTGGTTCTGTGATCAGAAACGGCGAAACCGCAGGTCATCGCCCCAAGTGAGCGCAGGAATCGCGATCTTGCGGGATGAAACGGCGCCAGAGTCTGGTGGTTTCCGTGATCAGGGGTGTGGGATCCCGAAATCCGAGACCAGGGGCCCCTGATCATCGAAGAACGGCTACTGGCCGGCTGCGAGCCGCATCTGCAGCCACGACCACAGCTGGTCGACGGCGGCGTCCAGCGCGTCGAGATCACCGCTGTTGTCCAGCACGTAGTCGGCCACCGCAAGCCGCCGCTCGCGGCTGGCCTGGGCCGCGATCCGAGCCTTGGCGTCCGCCTCGGTCATCCGGCGGATCCGGACCAGCCGGTCCAGCTGCACCGCCTCCGGCACGTCCACGACCACGACCAGATCGAAGTTGCCGGCTAGTCCGGCCTCCACGAGTAGCGGCACGTCATGGACCACGATGGCCGCTTCCGACCGGGCGGCTGCCGACTCGGTCAGCGACGCCGATCGAGCCCGGACCAGCGGATGGACGATCGCATTCAACGCGGCCAGCCGGCGCGGGTCGGCGAACACGATCGCGGCCAGCTTGGCTCGGTCCAGCGAGCCGTTCGCGGTCAGCACCTCGGCGCCGAACTCCGCGGCGACCGCGGCCAGCCCCGGCGTGCCGGGCTCGACCACCTCACGGGCAAGCATGTCGGAATCGATGACGACCGCGCCGCGCCGGGCGAGCCGACGGGTCACCTCGGACTTTCCGGAGCCGATCCCACCGGTGAGGCCAACCGAGAGCATGCGAGCATCCTGTCCCATGTCCAGGGCCACAGCCGTGACAACCCACGTCCGAAGCATCCGGCCGGCCACGACCGAGGATGCGCAGAGTAGTCGATCCCGGTGAGCCGAAGGTTGCGGTTTGGTGAACCTCTTGACAGCGGGCCGTAAGGTTCGCACTCTTTCGTGAGAGCGCTCTCACAGTCACCGCCGCGAGAGCGACCAGCCCATTCACCTCCGGATACGTTCCGCGGCCTAGGAGGCTCCATCATGCGGTTTCGGTTAACTCCGCGAGGGCGGATGCGCGCGCTCGGCGCGGTCCTCCTCGCAACCGCGCTGGCAGCAACGGCGTGTGGCAACGACAACGACTCGTCGTCGTCGGCTTCGCCGTCCCCTGGTGAGAACATCACGCTCACCGTCGCAACGTTCGGCACGTTCGGGTACGACACCGATCAGGCTGGCCTGTTCGACGAGTACATGGCCCAGCATCCGAACATCAAGATCGTGCATCAGCACACCGGCGACGGCGGGCCGTACCACGAGGCGCTGCTGACGCAGCTCGCCGCCAACTCCGGCCTGGCCGACGTGGTGGCGGTCGAGGAAGGCCACATCGGCCGGATCATGCCGTTCGCGGACAAGTTCAACGACCTGAACAAGATCGGTCCAGACACCAACGGGCGCTGGCTGGCCTGGAAGACCGATCGCGCCACCACTGCGGACGGCAAGCTCATCGGCTACGGCACCGATGTGGGACCGCTGGCCATCTGCTACCGCAAGGACCTGTTCAAGGCAGCCGGGCTGCCCTCCGAGCCCGACAAGGTGGCACCGCTGTTCGCCACTTGGGACTCGTACTTCAACACCGGCAAGCAGTTCATCACCAAGTCCGACGCGGCCTGGTTCGACTCGGCCACACAGATCTTCAATGCCATGGTGAACCAGCTACCGGTCGGCTTTTCGGACCGCGACAACAACCTCGTGATCGAGACCAACCCGGGCATCCGCGCGTCCTGGAACCAGATCACCCAGGCCGTTTCGGACGGCTTGTCGGCCAAGCTGCCCGCGTGGGGTGACGAGTGGACCGCCGGCTTCCAGAATGGCGCGTTCGCCACCCAGGCCTGCCCGTCCTGGATGCTCGGCGTGATCACCGAGCGCTCCGGCCCGAAGAACTCCGGCAAGTGGGCAGTCGCCGACGCGTTCCCGAACGGTGGCGGCAACTGGGGCGGCGCTTGGCTGACTGTGCCGACCTCGTCCAAGCACCCCACCGAGGCGGCCGCACTGGCGGCGTGGCTGACAGCGCCTGAGCAGCAGATCAAGGCGTTCCAGGCGTCCGGCACGTTCCCGAGCCAGGTACAGGCGTTGTCCAGTGCGGCGCTGCTGACCACGAAGAACGAGTACTTCGGCAATCAGGAGGTCGGCAAGCTGTTCGCCGACCGCGCGCAGGCCATCACCGCGGCTCAGTGGAAGGGCCCGAACGACGGAGCGATCCAGGAGAATGCGTCCAGCCCGGCCCTGCAAGCCGTGGAGCAGGGTGCCAGTTCGGAGGAGGGCTGGCAGCAGTTCGTCGACGAGGCCAACCGAATCGCCGGCTAGGGCTGGTCTGCTTGACCCGCTCTAGCCCAGGACCGGGGTCAGCGCCCCCAACGGCAGGATTTGAATCACGAGCTGACCCCAAGACCGGGATCACCGGTCGCAAGGACCGGTGGCCGGGTAGCCCCAGCTAGTTCCCGGCCACCGGTCGCCTCCCGGGATGCCTGGCGGAGCGGGCCGCCACTCGCGCCGCCAGGCATCGACATCCCAACCGGACGGAGCGCGGAAGGAGGTGGAGCCAGATGACCGCGACCGCTGTCGAACCGCCGCGCGTCGAGCCACCGCGACCGACCCGGCTCAACGTCAGGCAGCGCCTGAGCCGCTGGGACGTCAAGGCCTCCCCCTACTTCTACATCGCCCCGTTCTTCATCATCTTTGCGCTGGTCGGACTGTTCCCGCTGATCTACACGGCGTGGATGTCGCTGCACAAGTGGCGGCTCGGGGCGTCGAGCCCGGAGAAGTACGTCGGCCTGGAGAACTACCGCACGCTCCTGCACGACGACCTGTTCTGGAACGCGCTGCGCAACACGATCAGCATCTTCGTGATCTCCAGCGGCACCCAGATCGTGTTCGCGCTGCTGCTGGCCGTGCTGCTCAACGAACAGATCAGGTTCCGGTCCGGGTTCCGGATCGCGCTGCTGCTCCCCTACGCGATGAGCCTGGTGGCGGTCGGCATCATCTTCAGCAACCTGTTCGGCGACCAGTTCGGCTTCATCAACACCGTGCTCGGCCACCTTGGCTTCGGCCCGATCGGCTGGCACCAGGACACCGCAGCCAGCCACCTGGCCATCGCCACGATGGTCAACTGGCGGTGGACCGGGTATAACGCGCTGATCTTCCTAGCGGCGATGCAGGCGATCCCGAACGACCTGTACGAGGCGGCCCGGATGGACGGCGCCAATACCTGGCAGCGATTCCGGTACGTGACTGTGCCCGCGCTGCGGCCGGTCATCATATTCGTGGTCATTACCTCGACCATTGGCGGCCTGCAGATCTTCACCGAGCCGCGGATGTTCGACTCGGTCGTCGGCTCGAACTCCGGCGGCGCCCAGCACCAGTTCCAGACGATTGTGCTGCTGATGGTCCAGGAGGGGTTCCGCAACTCCAGGCTCGGCTACGCGGCGACGATCGCCTGGGCGCTGTTCCTGATCATCGTGGTGTTCGCCGTACTGAACTTCCTGGTGTTCCGCCGGATCGCGTCCGCGGACGAGGAGCGGCGATGACCACGCTCGGGACAACCACGTCCAGAACCGCGCCAAACCCACCGGCCCGGACAGTCACCCGCGCCTCGCGGGCGCCACGGCGCCGGCGCCGTGGGCCGGGCTGGCTCGTCTACGCGCTACTGACCGCTTTCCTGGTCGGGTCCGCCTTCCCGCTCTACTGGCAGGCCATCGTCGGCAGTCACGACACGACCGCGGTCTTCGACTCGACCCCGCCGCTCCTACCCGGCGGCAATTTCTTCAGCAACGCCGCCCGTGTCTTCGACGAGGTCGAGTTCTGGAAGGCGCTGGTGAACAGCCTGATCGTGGCCAGCGTTATCACGGTCTCGGTGGTGTTCTTCTCCACGCTTGCCGGGTTCGCGTTCGCGAAGCTGCGCTTCCGCGGCCGCGACGCCCTCTACCTGTTCGTCATCGCCACCATGGCGGTGCCGACCCAACTCGGCATCATCCCGCTGTTCATCCTCATGTCGGAGTACGGCTGGACCGGCAAGCTGCCGGCGGTGATCGTGCCGGGCATGGTCACCGCGCTCGGCGTGTTCTGGATGCGCCAATACCTGGTCCAGGCGCTTCCGACCGAGCTGATCGAGGCGGCCCGGGCCGACGGTTGCAACATGATCCGGGTCTTCTGGCACGTCGTGCTGCCGGCCGCCCGGCCGGCGGCGGCGGTACTCGCGGTGTTCACGTTCGTGATGGCCTGGAACGACTTCCTCTGGCCTCTGATCGTGCTCGGCCCGCAGAACCCGACCGTGCAGGTAGCGATCGACCAGCTGCAGTCCAGCTTTGACACGGACTTCGCGCTGGTCATGACCGGCACCACACTCGGGACGCTGCCGCTGCTCATCGTGTTCGTGATCTTCGGCCGGCAGATCGTAGCCGGGATCATGCAGGGGGCGGTCAAGGGATGAGCGTCTCCGAGCAGCCCGCCGTTGCCGTGCCAGCGACGGGCGAACCGCCCGCGTATCCGTTCCCACCGGGGTTCGTCTGGGGCGCCGCCACCGCCGCCTACCAAGTCGAGGGGGCGGTGGCCGAGGGCGGGCGCGGCCCGTCGATCTGGGACACCTTCAGCCGGCTGCCCGGCCGGGTACGCAACGGCGATACCGGCGACGTCGCGGTTGATCACTATCACCGGTATCCGGAGGACGTGCGGCTGATGGCCGAACTCGGCCTGAGCGCCTACCGGTTCTCGGTGGCGTGGCCGCGAATCCAGCCGCTCGGTCACGGCCCGGCCAACCAGGCCGGCCTCGACCACTACCGCCGGCTGGTCGACACCCTGCTCGAGGCCGGGATCAAGCCGGTGCTCACGCTGTACCACTGGGATCTGCCGCAGGGCCTGCAGGATGCCGGCGGGTGGCCGAGCCGGGACACCGCGCTGCGGTTCGCCGACTACGCGGGGATCGTCTACGCCGCGCTCGGCGACCGGGTGCAGTCCTGGACGACCATCAACGAGCCGTCCTGCGCGGGCCTGCTCGGCTACAGTTCGGGACGGCACGCACCGGGCATCCAGGATCCGTCGGCCGCGCTGCACGCGGTCCACCATCTGCTGCTCGGCCACGGGCTGGCTGTAACGGCGATGCGAGCGGCCGGCCAAGGCGGCGGCCGGGCCGGCAACGAGTTCGCGATCTCGCTCGACCCGGCGCCGATCGTCGCCGACTCCAACTCCACCGCCGATCTGGACGCCGCGCGCCGGATCGACGCGCTGCGCAACCGGATCTACCTGGACCCGCTGCTGCTTGGCCGGTACCCAGCGGACATGCTCGCCGACACCGCGGCACTGACCGACTGGTCGTTCGTAGCCGACGGTGACCTGGCCACGATCAGCGCACCGATCGACATGCTGGGGATCAACTACTACCAGCCGTTCCGCGTCCGGAAGCTGCCCGGTCCGATCAGCACCGCCGGTGCGAGCAAACAATCACACAGTTTCACCGATTTGTCCGCGCAGAGCGGCGGTAATGACCTGGACGGATGGAACTGGCCGGACCAGCTGCCGAGCGAGTATCCGGGCTGCGACGACATCGAGATCATGTCGCCGCGGGCGCCGGTGACGGCGGGCGGCTGGGGCATCGACCCGCCCGGGCTCGTCGAGCTACTGACCCGGATCCATCGGGACTATCCGGCCGTCCCGCTGATGGTGACCGAGAACGGCGCCGCGTTTGACGATGTGCCGGGCCCGGACGGGCGGGTCGCGGATCGGGACCGGATCG
>DATFRM010000482.1:0-7768 GCA_035263265.1 Actinomycetes bacterium | reverse complement strand
ATTCGGCTAGCGACCAAGCCAGAAAGCGGCGCGCTGCTCAGGCGACCGTGATTTCGGTCTCCATGCCTCGGTCCCGGTGGCCGTCTACCGGGCAGTACAGCTCGTAGGTTCCCGCCTGCAGTTCCACCGTGAGCTGTCCGGAATCACCGGGCGAGAGAGTGTCGATCTTCTGCTCCTCGATGCCCGGACCTTCGATCTCCAGCCCATGCGTCGTATTGCCGGCGTTCTTCGCGACGAACGTGTAGATGCCTGGAGCGAATGTGGTCTGCGACAGCTGGAGGGAGAAGTCCATCTCGGTCACCGTCACCATGGTGCCGCTTGCAGTCGGCGAGGCCGACTCACTCGTTGCCGGGGATGACGTAGGTGGCTGTGCGCTCGACTCGTCCGAGGATCCGCCACAGCCGGCGAGAAGCACGATCACGCTAACCACGGCAACCAAGCCGCTGCGTCGCCTGGCCATACCAATGTTCATGATCTCCTCCTTCGATGGAGAGATCGCCACCAATGTGCGAGGCGACTACCCGTTGGTCCTCGACACGTATCCCGCCGTTGCGGGGTTCAGCACGCTACGCCATGCACGCGCATTCTGTGCCCAGTACTGAGCAAGCCCGCACGCTGCGCGGTAAGCGGACGGTAAGGGCGGTGGTAAGGGTCCGGTAACCACCCGAACGGACGGTGGACGCGCACTAGACGCAGTCCCCGAAGGGAGTCCATCATGTCCGTTTTGCGACGCCGGACCACCGGTAGGAAGCCGGTCGTTCGACTGCTCGCAGTCCTTGCGCTAACGGCCGGGATGACCACCGCAGTCGCGGTAGCCGCTCCATCGGCGTTCGCGGTCGGCGACGCCTGTTACAACTGGACCCGCACACTGCGCCAAGGCTCGAACGGTGCCGATGTGACCCAGTTGCAGATCCGGATCGCCGGTTGGGTGTCCTACGGCGAGGTCCTCGCAATCGACGGCGACTTCGGTTCCGCCACGGCCAACGCCGTGCGCCGCTTCCAGGCGGGGTACGGGTTGACCGTCGACGGGATCGCCGGGCCACAGACGCTCGGCCGGATCGTGGCCCTACAGGACGACGACTGCTCACCGGAACACTTTTCCTGGGCCGAGGTCAGCTACAACTGCGGCAGGGGTCTCACCAGCAACGGGCCGCTGTCGATCGCCGAGGTCAGGGAGAACCTCAAGCGCGCGATGTGGAAGGCCGAGGCGATGCGGCACAAGCTCGGCGATCACCCGATCAACGTGACCTCCGGCTTCCGTGACTACGCCTGCAACGACGCCTCCGATGGCGCCAGCAACAGCCAGCATCTCTACGGCCGGGCGCTCGACTTGGTACCGACGTCCGGTGGGTTGTGCAGCGTCGCGGGAGCGGCCCGTTACGCCGGATACAACGGCATCTTCGGCCCTGGTTACCCGGACCACAACGACCACGTCCACGTCGACAGCAGGTCCAGCCGCTCCTGGCAAGCACCCAACTGCGGCATCTGACTGGGCAGGGGGTTCGGCAATGATGCGATCCAGATTCGTACGGCTCGGGATCGGGCTCACCGTGCTCATCCTGGGCATCACCGGCCTGTCGGCGACGCCGTCGAGCGCGTACTCGGGCGCGTTCTTCCATACTCAGAGCCGGGGTAACCGCGGCGTCGACGTCCAAGCAGTGCAGTACCTGCTGCAGGCTCGCGGGTACTCGCTGTCTGCAGACGGGAACTTCGGTTCGGGTACCGACGCCACGGTCAGGGCGTTCCAGGCAAAGGCCGGGCTGTCCCAGGACGGGAACGTCGGCCCCAACACCTGGGGCGCACTGGTGGTCACCGTCCAGCAAGGCTCGACCGGACCCGCGGTGCGGGCGCTCCAGGTCGAGCTGAACAAGAAACGCCGGCTGTCCCTGGCGGTTGACGGGGTGTTCGGCCCCGCCACCCGCTCGGCCGTCGTGTCGTTCCAGAGTCACGCCGGGATCGCCGCCGACGGCATCGTCGGCGGTACCACCTGGCGCAACCTGATCTGGCACTACGCATACCCATCGTTCGCCAACATCTGCGACCAGGACCCGGACGGCAACGGCACCGCCAACTGGGGCATCGGCCCGTCAATCGGCCAGCTGGAGGCGGCCGCCGCGTCGTTTGCCGGCTCCGGTCAGGGCCAGGTGCCGCTCGGGGATGTCAGCTTCGAGCATGGCGGCGACATCCCCGGGCACGCCACTCACGAGACGGGCGAAGATGTCGACATTTGGCCGATTCGCACCGACTCGGCGCAGTGCACTGCCAGCCGGATCACCTGGCAGTCGTCCACTTACGATCGCGCGGCGACCAGGCAACTGATCCAGGCCATTCGGGCCACCGCCTCCGGTCAGGTCTCCAGCATCCTGTTCAACGATCCGGTGCTCATCAACGAGGGCCTGACCACCTTCTACGACAACCACGACAACCACCTGCACATCAACTACTCGTAACCGCAGGGAAGCCGGCGAGGGCGGGCTGCCTCTCCCCCGCCCTCGCCGGCTGTTGTCAGATTGCCTCCGCGGCCCTTGCCGGTTCGGTGGCCGACAGGCCCAGATTCCCCAGCTTCACCGCACAGCGCGAGCCGAGCCGGTTCATTGGTGACCGATCGGCCGGTGCTTGGTGACCAGGTCGAACGCGAACCGTTCACTGCACAAGTGGCCGAACTTCCGCACCGATGAACCGGATGAAGCCCTCCGGGTCGGTGACGTCCGCGGTGGGCTGGAGTACGACGGAATCCGCACCGGCCTCGGCTAACCGGCGGATCGCGCCCGCGATCGCGTGGGCGTCACCGGCCACTCCGACATCCTCGGCCGACTCCTTTCCGGACCGTATCTGGTCCGCAGCGAGCCGCGCGGCGGCCTCCGGCCCGGTCGCGGTATGCAGGTACACGACCACCGGGTGCGGATCGGTTCGTGCGGCGTCCGCCCGGCCCTCGTCGATGTGGATCCGGGCCTGCCGCAACTGATCTGGTGAGGTTGCCGCGGTGAGGATGGTGCCGTCCGCGTGCTCGCCGGACAGCCGCAGCGTTCGTGGCCCGACCGCGCCGGCCAGGATCGCTGGTGCGGGGGCCGGCGGCCAATCCAGGGCTACCGCATCCAGCCGCACGTAGCGCCCGTCGGTGCTGACCTGCTCTCCGCGCAGCAGGGCTCGCAGCGCGGACAGGTACTCGCGCAGCAGCGTTACCGGCGACTCAGCCTGCGCCCCGATCTGGGCCATCCACTCCTGAACGCCATGACCGACCCCGACGACGAGCCGGCCGGGAAACAGCCGGTCCAGCGTGGCGATCTCCATCGCGGTCAGCGCGACATGGCGCAGCGGCACCGGGAACACCCCGACTCCGATGCGCACCCGGTCGGTCCACGCGAGGGCCGCGGCCGCGGCGGCGACTCCGCTCTGCTTGAAGCAGTCCTCCCACAACCACAGCTCGTCGAGCCCGGACTCGTCGGCCGCCCGAGCCACGGCGCGCAGCCGCTCGGGCGGGAGGTCAGGCAGGAATATCGCACCAAGTGTCGTCATGGCCGCCAAACCTAGGCCGTCACGGCGGTGTTCGGAACGATCGGAGGTGATCTATGCGCGCCGGCGGCGGTGGTAGCGAGCCATCTTGTCCCGGCTACCGCAGGTGGCCATGTTGCACCAGCGGCGGGTTCCGTTCCGGCTGGTATCGAGGAACAGCCAACCGCAGCTCGGACATTGGCCTACCCGGTCCAGCGGTCCGGTCAGCAGCAGATCGCCAGCCGAATGGGCCACCGGCCACAGCGGCGCATCGAGCTGACCGGCGCGGATCGGCCAGGTCAGCTCGTATGCCGGCACACCGGGGCCCGGGGACGAACCGGCACGGGTGGCAATGCGCACGTTGGCCAGCGCACCGGCGTACGCCTCACCGAGCCGCTCGACATCGCCGCTCTCTGGCCGCCGGCCCGCTGCGATCACCGAGAAGACCCTGTACACGCTGTCGCGCAGCCGGTGGGCGTTGCACAGCACTGCCAGAGCCGCAGGACTGCGTCCCTGGGGTTCGAGCGGTTCCACCGCCGATGCCGGCAACGCGCCCGCGTACACCGACCAGGCCAGCAGGTCGGAGTAGCCGGCCAGGTAGTCGCGCTGGGCGGTCGGGCGCGCATTGACCGTATTCGCGAAGTCCAGGCACAGCGCGTTCCCCGCCAGCTCGAGCCGGTCGAGGTCATGCGCCAAAGCAGTCACTGTTACCAGCGTAGCCACCGTTGACCAGTAACACGCCGGCAGGTGTTATACGCCGCGGCCGTGGCTCGCGACTTGGCCCGGGCGGAGAGTGACGAGGCATTGACGACGCGCTATCCAGCTCATATTTTTAGGAAACCTTCCTGTTAATTCTGTGCGTTCCGCTGTCGTCATCGCGGCCTAGTACCAGGAGGATGTTCATGCACACCAGCACCCGCCGCACCACTGCCGGGATCGCCGTTGCGCTGCTTGCGTTATCGGCGGCCGCCGGCACCGCTCAAGCCTCCCCGGGGCCTGCCTCGGCCGTCCGGACCAGCGCGGCAGTCGCGTCCAACACCCGCGACTACGCGCAAGTCGGGTACTTCATCCAGTGGGGCATCTACGGTCGCAACTTCCTGGTCAAGAACCTGGATACCAGCGGGATCGCGGCCAAGCTCACCCACATCAACTACGCGTTCGGCAACGTGTCCGCCGACGGTCGCTGCTTCGAGGCCAACATCCCGGGCCAGGGCGACGCGTGGGCCGACTACCAGACCCGGTTCGGCGCCGAACAGACCGTGTCCGGGGTGGCGGACGAGTTCAGCCAGCCACTGGCCGGCAACTTCAACCAGCTCCGGCAGCTCAAGGCGAAGTACCCGCAGCTTCGGGTGCACATGTCACTCGGCGGCTGGACCTGGTCGAAGTACTTCTCGGATGCCGCGCTCACCGACGAGTCCAGGAGTGCGTTCGTGAGCAGCTGCATCGACCTGTTCATCAAGGGCGACCTGCCGGTGCTCGGCGAGCCCCAAGGCGGGCCGGGCGTGGCCGCCGGCGTGTTCGACGGGTTCGACCTGGACTGGGAGTGGCCAGGCTCGGAGGGGAATGCAGGCAACATCATCCGGCCGGCGGACAAGCACAACTTCACGCTGCTGCTGGCCGAGTTCCGCAGGCAGCTCGATGCGTACGGCGCGCAGACCGGTAAGCACTACGGTCTGACCGCGTTCCTCCCGGCGGCACCGTCGAAGATCGACGCCGGCTTCGAGGTCGACCGCATCTTCGACTACCTCGACTACGCCACCGTGCAGGGCTACGACTTCCACGGCACCTGGGAGACCACGACCAACCACCAGTCGCAGCTGTTCTCGCCGCGCCGCGATCCTGATCCGGCCGGGTTCAGCCTGGACCTCGCGGTTCAGACGTTGCGCGACCGCGGCGCCCCGGCTCAGAAGATCGTCATCGGCATCCCGTACTACGGCCGCGGCTGGACCGGCGTGCCGTCGACGAACCGCGGCCTGTACCAGCCGTCAACCGGGCCGGCGGCGGGCACCTGGGAGGCGGGCGTCGACGACTACAAGGTGCTCAAGACCAAGCCGGGCGTTCGTTTCCGCGACCTGGTGCACGGCGCCTACTGGCTTTACGACGGCACCAACTGGTGGAGCTACGACGACCCGCTGACCGTGGCCCGCAAGGCGGCGTACGTCAAGGTCCGCGGCCTCGGCGGCACCATGGTCTGGTCGCTGGACTCGGACGATGCCACCGGCTCACTGACCTCGGCGATCCACAAAGTGCTCGGCTGACGCGTGCGGTGGGCCGCTGCCCGGCGGCCCACCGCCCACAATCAGTAGCCGGGCATTTGCGACGTCGGTTCGTTGCTCCCGCCGCCGGCAGTGAAGGCCGCGTGCCAGGTGAACTGGGTCCCGCCGAACTGATCGGTAACGCCATTGCCGTTCACCGCACCGGGCTGCCCGTCAAGCGTGAATGTGTACAGCGGCTTGCCCTCGTACGTGACCTGCATGCCGCTGCCGCCCGGCCTGGCCATCGTGCCGAGCTCGCCGGTCACGCCAGCCGGAGCGGTCGGCGTGGTACCGGCCGATACCGTCAGCGGTAGCCAGACCTGCGCGCATCCGCCTACGCAGGCGATCTTGCTCGCGGTGTCCTGGTCGGTGAAGTACAGCGCCCGACCCGACGAGTCCACGAGCACCGTGCCAGAGCCGGCCTGCTTGGTCGAGACCGTAGTCCCACTCGACCCACCGGTGGACGAGCCGTTCCCGTTCGACCCGCACGCCGCCAGCAGAATTACTGCAATAGCCAGACCGCCTACTCGGCGGGCGGCCGTTGTCATCGTTCCCATAAGTACGTACACCTCCTACTCATGGGTAACGGGAGCGGCCCGCGGCCCAGTTCAGCGCACCGCGTCGATGGCGGGAAACCGCACGCGACCAGCGATTGCGCGACTGGCTCAGGCGACCAGTTTCGGCAACACGTCGCGCCCGAACACCTCGATCCACTCGAGCTGATCGCGACCGACGTTGTGTACGTAGATGCGGTCGATACCGAGGTCGAGGAACTTCTGGATCTCCGCGCGGTGCGCGTCCGGATCGCTGGAGATGAGCATCCGGCCCTCGAAGTCCTCCGGCCGTACCAGCTTCGCGATCTGCTCGAAGACGTAGGGCGATCGGATGTCCTGCTTGGCGAACCGCATCCCGCCGGTCGGCCACTGCTGCACCGCGTTTGCCATCGCCTCCTCGTCGGTCGGCGCCCAGGACAAGTGCAGCTGCAGGATCCGCACCTGGCTGCCGGGCTCTCGCCCGGCTTCGACCGCGCCCGCGTCGAACCGGGACAGCAGGTCGGCCACCTTCGCCACCGGCGCGCCCGGGGTGATGATGCCGTCCACCGTGCGGCCGGCCCGCTTGGCCGTGACCGGGCCGGCGGTCGCCACGTAGATCGGCGGCGGGGTGTCTGGCAGGTCCCACAGCCGGCAGGTTTCCAGCCGGAAGTGCGTGCCGCGATGCTTCACGTCCTTACCGGTGAACAGCTTCTGGATGATCTCGACCGCTTCCCACATCCGCTCCAGCCGTTCGTGCGGCTCCGGCCAGTAGCCGCCGACGACGTGCTCATTCAGCGCCTCGCCCGATCCCAGCCCGAGCCAGTGCCGATCCGGGAACATCACCGCCAGCGTCGCCGACGCATGCGCCACTACCGACGGGTGGAACCGGAACGATGGGCAGGTCACGCCCGGCCCGAGATCACCGGCCGTCCGTTCGCCTAGCAGCGCGAGCACATTCCATACGAACGACGCGTGCCCCTGAGCCGGCACCCAAGGCTGGAAGTGATCGGCGACCATCACTCCGGTGAACCCGGCTTGTTCCGCGGCCACGGTGTAGTCGGCGGCCTCGAGCGGGCCGAACTGCTCCAACATCGCCGCGTACCCGATATGTGCGCGACCCATCCGACGCCTCCGGTGGTTGGCCCGCCGGGCAGTCCTACCCGGTCCGGTCCCTATGATCCCGCGTCGGTCCGGAACGGGTGCGGGAGGATGACCCGGTGATCACGCGCATCGACTGGGTTCTGTGCCCGACCGACAGCTTCGAGCAGACCATGGCGTTCTTCCGGGAGGTGCTGGGCCTGTCACCGGTAGCCAGCGGCGTCCCGGTCACCGACGTGCACTTCGCCCGCTACGCCCAGTTCACCGCGCCGGACCGGACTACGCTCGAGGTCGTCGAGCCCACCGCCGCGGCACGCCCGTTCTTCCGCGGCCCGGTGTTGTGCATGACCGTGGCGGACCTGGCCGGAGCCCTAGCCGAGCTGGTGGCCA
>DATFRM010000481.1:0-3744 GCA_035263265.1 Actinomycetes bacterium | reverse complement strand
CTCTGCCGACTTCTGGCTGCGCGCACTGTTCGAGCCGGAGCGGCTAGGCGCGAACGCGAACACCTCCAACCAGTCGCTGCGCGGCATGCTGCTCAGGCTCGGCTGGGAACACGAGCTGTTCTGGCTGCCGCTGGTCGCCCTGGTGGCCTGGTATGGGCTGCGGATCGCGGTCCGGGCCAGCCGGACCGGCAACGAACTCGCCGCGATCGCCGCGGTCGGCCTGCTGGCCGTGCTGCTCTCGCCGGTGGCGTGGATCCACCATCTCGCCTGGATCGCGATCGTCCTGGCCGTCATAGTCGGCGACGGCTCTAACCGCCGCCGGGTGGCGATCGCGATCGCGGTATGGGCGTTGTTCTACTTGAAGATCCCTTGGTGGGGCGCCGGCTTGTACCGCGACGGGGTCCCGCTGCTCCTCACCCAGCCGATCCAGGACAGCTTCGGGCTGCTGGCAATCGCCTTGCTGGTGCTGATCGGCAAGGTGGTCGACGCGGAGGCATCGACGACGCCGACTCCCGAAGACGCAGCCGCGAGGCCCGGACCGCTAGCGCGGCCGGCGTCACTACCAGGGCAGGGACAGCCCGGCGGCCTCGGCGGCGGTGATGATCGCGAGCAGCGCGAACAAGCCGCCGGCCAATCGTCGCACCGTCGGTAACCCGCCGATCAGTTTGAGCGGACCCGACCGCAACACCGCGCGTCCGGCGACCACCGCGAGCCCGGCGACGATGACCAGCGCCAACCACGAGCCGATGAAGACCGACAGCGGCTCGCCAGTCCTGACCACCAGACCGGCGGTAGCGAGCTGAGACAAGTCTCCCCATTCGGCCGCGAACAATACCCCGAAGCTCGCCAGCCCCTGCTGCCAAGCGCGAAGCCGACCGGATCCGGAGACGCCGACCCGTCGCTCGTACTCCTGCTCCTGCTCCGCCTCCTGCTCGGCGGTCTGGCTGGCACTGCGGAACATCACAACGGCGCCGATCGCGAACAGCACGGCGGTCGCCGCCAGTACCGGCCGATGCGGCAACCTAGTGATCAACTGGCCGGCCAGCACCGCGACCAGGCACTGAATGAAGAACGCGGCCGCGACCCCGCACCAGACCGGAAGCGGCCGGTACCTGGTTGCCAGCACGAGGGTGGCGACCATGGTCTTGTCTGGTAGTTCGGCGGGCAGGATCAGCACAAACGTGCTGACGATGACCGTCAGACTCACGGTGTCAGGCCGGCCTCATGCGCCGCAGCGGCCGCAGCGGCCAGTACGGCCTTGACCGGGCGATTGAGCTTGGCGGCCGCGGCAGCCACATCCTCGTACTCCGGCTGCGCATTCACCACGACCCCGTCCAGCAAGGCGATCTTGATCCGGATCTCTTCGCCACCGATGTCGACGGTGCGCATCTCCCGGACCAAAGCGCGCTTGTCCACCGACGACTCGCGCAACCCGATCGTCGAGGTCTCCCGGAAGATCACGGTCCGGACCTGCTCGGCCTTCTCCGGCGCGACCAGCACCGACAGGGTGTGCGCGGGTCGGCCCTTCTTCATCACGATCGGGGTGAGCCAGGCGTCGGATGCACCCGCCTCCAGCAGCCTGGCCAGCACCGGAGGCCACAGTCGCGGGTCGAGGTCATCGACGTTCGTCTCGAGCAGCAACGCCTGGTCCCGCGGCACCTCGGCCGGCTGCCCCGCGGTTAGCTCAACCGGCTCGCCGACCACCAGCCGAAGTAGGTTCGGCAGCTCGGACAGCTCCCGTGATCCGGCGCCCGCGCCCACCGCGGTGATCCGCATCGGTGGCATGCCGCCCCACTCGCCGACCGTGGCCGCTAGCAGCGCGGCGCCGGTCGGCGTGCACATCTCGTAGGGCAGATCGCCGGCGTAGGTGGGCGCGTCCACCTCGGCAAGTAGCGCCAGTACCGCCGGCGCCGGGACCGGGAGCATGCCGTGATCGCCCCGGGTCATCCCGTATCCGACCGCGACCGGTGTCGCTACCGCATCGGTCACGCCCAGTTCGTGCAGTCCGGCGCAGGTGCCCACCACGTCCGCGATCGCGTCAAGTCCGCCGACCTCATGGAAGTGCACCTGCTCCGGAGCGGTGCGGTGAACCTGACCCTCGGCGCGAGCCAGCCGCGCGAACACGTCGAACGCGCGATCCTTGATCGGCTCAGCCAGATCCGCCGCCTCCAAGAGGCCGCGCACATTGCCCCAGGTGCGGATCACCGTGGTGCGCGGAGCCTTCACTTCTACCTTGGTGGCGGCCAGGCCGTGCCGTGTCACTTGCTCGGTGACCACCAGGGTGGGCTCGACTCCGATCGCGTCCACCGCCGCCTGGATCGGCTCTAACTGCACCCCGGCGTCGAGCAGCGCACCCAGCATCATGTCGCCGCTCGCCCCGGCCGTACATTGGAACCACGCGATGCTCATCCAGACCCTGCCCTTGCCGTCGCCGCCGTCGCCGACTTCGCCGCCGTAGCCCCGACCCGGCGAGCCACCCGAGCTGCGAATACGCCCGCCCCGAATCCGTTGTCGATGTTGCACACCACTATCCCCGGTGCGCACGAGTTCAGCATCGCCAGCAGCGCGGCGAGACCCTGGTACGAGGTGCCGTAGCCGACGCTGGTCGGCACCGCGACCAGCGGCACTCCGGTCAGCCCGCCGACCACGCTCGGCAGTGCGCCCTCCATGCCGGCCACCACGATCAGACAATCGGCCGAATCGAGCACCGACCGGACTGCGAGCAGCCGGTGAATGCCGGCGACACCCACGTCGTCGACCCGCTCCACAGTGGATCCGAACGCGCGGGCCACGAACGCGGCTTCGGCGGCGACCGGAAGATCGCTGGTCCCGGCCGAGACCACGCAGACCGTGCCCGCCGGCTCGGGCGGGGAGCCGAGCGCGGCACACCGGGCCGCCTCGTCAATCTGCGCGTGCGGAAACGCAGCCCGGACCGCGGCCATCGCCGAGTCGGCAAGGCGGGTAGCCAGCGCGGGTCGGGCGCCGGGCGCCTCGTGCAGCGCCCGCAGCAACGTGACCACCTGGTCGGGCGTCTTCCCGGCCGCGTAGACCACCTCCGGATCGCCGGTTCGCAGTCCGCGGTGGGTGTCGAGGCGTGCAAAGCCAAGATCTGCGTAGCCGGCCGGAGTCAGCGGACCGGCGGCCAGCCTGTCCAGGGCATCGTCCACCTCGAGCCCGCCGGTCGCGACACGCTGTAGCAGCTCGCGCACCTCGGTTCGATCCATGTGGCTAACTATGCCGTTACTCTCGCGATGTGGAGCTCTCGCCCCAAGTCGCCAACGCACTGGCTCTGGGCGGAGTCTGCGTCGGAGTGCTTGGGCTGTTGATCGGGTTCGGTGCGCACCGCCGGATCGACCGGATGCGCCGCTCGTTCGTCCTGCTCCAGCACGGTGACAGCGAGGAGAGCTTCATCCAGATCGTGGAGCGCAACGTCGCGGAGGTCGTCGCGCTCCGGGACGAGGTCGAGGGCGTACGCGGCGACGTCGAGGAGCTGCAGAAGGACCTCACGGCCGCGATCCGGCATGTCGCGGTCGTGCGCTACGACGCGTTCGACGACGTGGGCGGCCGGTTGAGCTGGTCGACGGCCATGCTCGACGACGACGGCAGCGGGCTGATCGTGTCCTCGATCATCGGCGGGTCGGACACCCGGACCTACGCGAAGGGCGTTCGACGCGGAAACAGCACGATCGCCCTGTCCCCGGAGGAGCGGCAGGTGCTTGCCGCTGCGATCGGAGCCGCTCGGCG
>DATFRM010000480.1:0-3200 GCA_035263265.1 Actinomycetes bacterium | reverse complement strand
GGGCACGGAGGGTCCGCCCTCTAGCGACTCCAGCGGTCGCGCATCACGAACCGCTCCAGCGGCGGCCGCCGGTTGGGACCATACTCGCGGTCCGGCCAGCCGAGCGGGATGATCGCCGCGCTCTCGACATTGTCGGGAATGCCGAGGATTTCGTGGATGCGCGCCTTGCGCCGGCGGTGCAACGTCGTGAGTACCGTTCCGAGCCCGAGGGCCCGCGCCGCCAGCATGAGGTTCTGCACGCTCGGGTAGATCGACGCACCGGTCTGGAACCCGGCCTGGCCGGAGGCGGGCGTGTCGACGCAGGCGACGATCAGCACCGGCGCGGCCGAGAGCGGCTGACGCGGCCCGCTCGCCGACGGCGGCCTGTCGCGGTAGGCGTCGGCCCGCGCCTCCTCGTACACCTCGCTGACAGCCCGCTTCACCGCCTGGTCGCGAATCACGATGAAGTGCCAGGGCTGGGTATTGGAGCCGGAGGGCCCGTGGATCGCGGCGGTCAGGACCTGATCGACGAGCGCGTCCGGAACGTCCTCATCGGTGAAGCTGCGGATCGCGCGCTGGCGGCGAAACAGCTCGTGCACGTCGCTGACAGGCTTCATCCTGTTCCTCCCCGGGGCAAGCGTACGACATGTCGCCGTCCGCTTGACATAGCGGCTACGCCAGCGGAGCATCGCGGCCAACTCGGAGGGGGGATCCGCCCCCTCTCGGAAGATCTGACGGGAGGACTGGGCAATGGCTGAGATCGGCGTTGAGCTCGACTGTCTCGAAGGCGTCAAGGTGGTGGACTTCACCCAGTTCGAGGCGGGGCCGTCCTGCACCGAGTCCCTGGCCTGGCTCGGCGCCGAGGTGGTCAAGATCGAGAACCCGACGACGGGCGATCCGGGCCGCCGCCTGCGCCCGGGCCAGCCCGACAACGACCCCTGGTATTTCCACCAATTCAACGCCAACAAGAAGTCGCTGACCTTGAACCTCAAATCGCCGCGCGGGCTCGAGATCGTGCGCTCCCTGCTGAAGAAGGCCGATGTCACGATCGAAAACATGGCGCCCGGCACGATCGAGCGCCTCGGGCTCGGCTACGACGAGGTGAAGAAGATCAACCCCGGCATCATCTATTGCCAGGTCAAGGGCTTCGGCACCGGCAGCCCGTACGAGAACAGCCTCGCGTTCGACATGATCGCCCAGGCCGCGGGCGGCCCGATCAGCGTCACCGGCGAGGGCGACCGCCCGCCGGTCAAGCCCGGCCCGAGCTTTGGCGACACCGGCACCGGCATGCTGATGGCGGTCAGCATCCTGGGCGCGCTCTACAAGCGGACCAAGACCGGCCGGGGGCGACGCCTGCAGGTGGCGATGCAGGACGCGATGATTCACTACATGCGCGTGCCGTTCTCCCGAACCCAGCAGAGCGGCCAGGCTCAGCTACGCAACGGCAGCAGCCGATCCAACCCCGCCCTCGCCCCGTCGGCGCTCTACCCGTGCAAGGGGGGCGGGCCGAACGACTACGCCTATATCTTCACCAGCCGCGCCAATCCCGATCACTGGCGGCGCCTCCTGAAGGCGATCGAGCGCGAGGACCTGATCGGCGACCCCCGCTACGACACCGGACCGGCGCGCGGCCAGCGCGCGGCCGAGGTCGACGAGCTGATCGCCGCGTGGACTCGAGAGCATTCCAAGGAAGAGGTGATGAAGGTCATCGGCGACGCCGGGGTTCCGGCCGGGGCGGTGTTCGACACGCTGGAACTGATGAACGACCCCTCGCTCGCCGAGCGCGGAATCATGCAGACGATCCAGCACCCGACCACCGGGGCGGTCAAGATGCCGGCCTGGCCGGTGCGCTTCGACGGCACACCGCCGCGGGTCAAGCCGTCGCCGCTCCTGGGCGAGCACAATGCCGAGGTGCTGAGCGGCTGGCTGGGCATGAGCCCCCAGGAAGTCGAGGCGCTGCGCCAGGACGGTATCATCTGAGCGGCCGGGACTGGCTCGCACTGACGTCTGAACCGACCCTGGAGCCCGATCTTCCCATCTGCGACGCCCACCACCATCTGTGGGAATTTCGGCCCGAACCCGTCCACTATCAACGGTACCTGCTGTCAGAGTTGGCCGAGGATCTGAACAGCGGGCACAACGTGCGGTCGACCGTGTTCATCGAGGTCAAGGCGCGGTACCGCACCACCGGCCCAGAAGAGATGCGCCCCGTCGGCGAAGTCGAGTTCGTCGAGGGGCTGGCGACGGACAGCGCCAGTGGTCAGTATGGTCACGCCCGGATGGCCGCGGCCATCATCGGCTACGCCGACTTGAAACTGGGAGAGCGGGTTGCGCCGGTGCTCGACGCGATGCAGGCCGCCAGCCCTACCCGCTTCCGCGGCGTCCGTCACTCGGTCGGGTGGGATCCCAGCCCGGAGCTGGTGAACCGCGACATCCAAGGGCTGCTGGCCAGCGACGCGTATCGAGCGGGGGCCCGCGAGCTGGCGCGCAGAGGGCTATGCCTGGAGAATTCTCTGTACCACCCACAGTTGCCAGAGATGGCCCTGTTTGCCCGGGCGGTACCCGATCTCACGATCATCTTGAACCACATCGGCGGCCTGGTGCGGGTCGGCCCGTACGCCAACCGGGATGACGACGTGCTGCCCGCCTGGCGGCGGGGCATTGCCGCCGTGGCGGCCTGCCCCAACGTGATCATCAAGCTCGGCGGTGTCGGACAGCGCCGGTTCGGTTTCGACTGGGCAGAGCGCACCAAGCCCATCGGCTCGGCCGAGCTGGCCGAGGCGTTGTCTCCCTTGATGCAGCATTGCATCGAGCAGTTCGGCCCGGACCGCTGCATGTTCGAGAGCAACTTCCCGGTCGACAAGGTGTCGTACTCGTACAACGTCGTCTACAACGCGTTCAAGCGACTATCCGACGGCTACTCGGCGGCCGAGCGGACCGCGATGTTCCACGACACGGCCGCCCGTATCTATCGGATCGCCCACTAGACTCCCGGCGTCGGCACACCGATCGACTTCAGTCGCGCGTGAGCACGCGCGGCGCGGGCCTTGAGGCCGTCGAGGTAAGTGCTGGTGTCGGTACCGGGCAGATTCAATACCTGGCAGCCGAGCTTCCAGTATTCCTCGATCTGCGCTTCCGTCTCCGCGGAGCCCCTGGCGAGCTTGCCGTGTTTCCGGCAGGTCTCCGCGATGGTGCGCACGACTTCCTTGAAGCGCGGATGA
>DATFRM010000479.1:0-15857 GCA_035263265.1 Actinomycetes bacterium | reverse complement strand
CAGCCCGGTTTCGTCGATGTAGTCCACGTACTCGGCGACCTGCCCGGTCCGGACGGCGCCGCGCCATATCCGCAAGATCATGAATCCCCTCAGCTGTGCCTTCCGCAGGCGGTTGACGCCTCATTCAACCGGAATTGCCCGGCCTCGCAGGCATATGTGTGCCGAGGCGGAATCGCGCTGAGGGCGCGATCATCGGCCGGTTTGTCGTGATCCACTCGTCAACACTGGCGGGCATCTTGAACGAGGAATTACGCAGTGCCAAGCTTCGGACGGGGATGGTCATCCCGGCTTGGGATCGGCATGTAAGGCCAACCGGCAAGGAGGCCAGCAGTGACTAGTGATACAGCGTCTCCGGACGCATTCCAGACCGCGGCCCATGCGGGCGTGCGGCGGGTTACCGCAGTCTGGTGGTGGTTCCTGATCGTCGGGGTCTTGTGGACCCTCTTTGGCATGTACGTGCTGTCGTATCGCGTCGGCAGCCTCTACGCGGTGGCCGGCCTGGTGGGCGCGTCGTTCATACTCGGCGGCGTCTCCGAGCTCCTCGTGGCCAGCAGAGTGGAGAGCTGGCGATGGCTGTTCATCCTGTTGGGGATCTTGTCCGTGGCTGCCGGGATCATGACATTCGTCTGGCCCGACATCACGCTGTACATCGTGTCGATCTTCGTAGCCTGGTATCTGATCATCTTCGGCATTTTGCACGTGGTCATGTCGCTTGCCGAGGAAAAGGTGCCGTGGTGGTGGACCCAGTTGCTGCTTGGCATCGCAGAGCTCGTCCTCGGTGTGTGGGCAGTGCGTTCCTGGCAGCGTTCTCTGTTCACGCTGGTGACGCTGGTAGGGGTGTGGGCGATCTTCTTCGGGATCAGGGAGATCTTCGCTGCGTTCACCATCCGCGAGGCCGGCAAGCGCGTGGAGAAGCTGGTCGGGTGACCGCATGAACTCGCCGGGCGGCCGATGGTCAGCCGCCCGGCGAGCGAGGTTCGTCACCATATGACTCGCCCGTAAACCTAACCTGGATGGTCTGTTCGGCCCGGCGTCGCTCGGCTTCGGCCAGTGCGGTGAGTACCCGTCGGTCCGCCTCGATCAACGGCGGCTGTAGCAGGCTACGTGGCCACAACCTCCTGGCCAGTACGACGTTGACCTCCGCGGCGTAGAGGAGGATCTGGGCGCTCAGGTAGAGCCACGACAGCAGCACCAGAACGATGGCGAAGACCCCATACAGAAGGTTGGCTCGCTCCAGCTGTCGAGTGATGATGAAGGCCGCCAGGGCCTGCAGCACACTCCAGCCGATCGCCCCGACTGCCGCGCCCGGAAGCTGCCACCGCCACGGCACCCACTTGGCGGACAGCACCTGTGATAGAGCGGCGAGCAGAAGCAGGTTGAGGAACAGCGAGCCGACCAACGGCAGGCGGCCGACAATGCCGCCCCCAGCCGCGCCGAACTGAGCCATTGCGGTGGCGGCGAATACCGCGGCAACCAGCAGCAGCAGGGCGCCGACCCCGCGGGCCAGCCGCCACCACCAGTTGGGGCGGTCCTTGCGAGGGACGTTCCAGACCGCGTTCATGGCGTCCTGCGCGCTCTGGGTGATCCCGAGCCCGCCCCACAACGTGCCGAGGATGCCGACCACCAGCCCGAGGCCGGATCCTTCGATGGTGGTGATGCTGGCTTTTAGCTGCGGGCCGAATCCTGGAAACCGGTCGACCACGGTGTCGATGAGCTGCTGCTGCAACTCCGGGTTATTGGCCAGTGCGTAGCCGAGCAGCGTGACAAAGACCAGCAGCAACGGAAACAGCGAGACGAAGCCGTAGTAGGCCAGCAGCGCAGCGTGCTTACCACCGTCGTCGTCGCCGAACTTCTTGAGCACGCCCACCGGAAACCCCAGCAGGCTGTGCCGCTGCTGGAACCGGTCGACTTTCCTCAGCGCACGCTCGATCCGCGTGACCACACCCCGCGTCCTTCCGGCCAGGTCTCCCCTATGGGAGTAAGCCAAGCACGTGCGCGGGCTCGTCTTGCCGATTGATCAGTCGTCAAAGATGCGGTCACCCGGGCGAGCGGCGGCTCGCCGGCTTACCTGCCTCGAATAGGAACCGCGCCGAAGTGGCGACGAACGGTCCACTCGCTGCGATCCACTCGTGCAGCTTACGAAGGCCCTTTCGGTACGCCTCGGCGGTGAAGCCGGGCACGATCCAGATCACCTTCCTCGGTTGCCCGGCCTTCGAACCACGAGAAGTCCTAGCCATCGACCGGGACCGCTTCACCCTCGGCGATCAGCTCCTCGAACGTTCGCACCCGGCGTACGAGTTAATCGTCGAGAGTGGCGACGCCGATGGGGCAGCTGACTCCAGTACCGCCAAGGCCGCAGTAGCCGTTCGGAACCTTGTGCAGGTACTGCTGGTGGTAGTCCTCGGCAAAGTAGAACGGACCGGCCGGCACGATCTCGGTAGTGATCGTGGCGCGCCCCGCCTCGGACAGCGCCTCCTGGTAGCGCTTGCGGCTCGCCTCGGCCTCCTTGGCCTGCTCGTCCGACGTGACGTACACGGCCGAGCGGTACTGAGTGCCGAGGTCGTTGCCCTGCCGGTAGCCCTGGGTCGGGTCGTGGCCCTCCCAGAACACCTTCAGCAGTTCCGGATAGCTCACCCGCGACGGGTCGTAGACGACCTGCACGACCTCGGTGTGCCCGGTCATGCCGGAGCAGACCTCTTCGTAGGTCGGGTTCGGTGTGTACCCGCCGGCGTATCCGACCGCGGTCGACCACACACCAGGCACCGTCCAGAACAACCTTTCGGCGCCCCAGAAGCAGCCGAGCGCGAAGTACGCGATCTCCAAACCGGGCGGGTACGGACCCTCCAGCGGGGTGCCGAGCACCGCGTGCCGGACCGGAACCGCAAACGTACGAACCGAACGGCCGGGTAGCGCCTCGCTCGGCGAGGGCATCCGGGACTTAAGGCCGAACAGCATTGCAACACCTCCGTCTCTCCCAACTGTGCAGTATCTGCGGATGTTCCGGGCAGATCATCCGCGGACACGCTGAACCAGACCTGCGGCGCGAGGCCAGGTCGGGACACGAATCGATCACTCCGACATGACCATCTCGGCCCTTGGACTAGCCTCGTCCTCATGCCAGAGCAGCCCGATCCGGCCGCGCCGAACCAGCCGGCCCAGCCGGACCCCGCCGCGCCGAACCAGCCCGCCCAGCAGTACGGCTTCGAGACGCTGGCGCTGCATGCCGGCCAGGAGCCGGACCCGCTGACCGGTTCGGTAGTTCCGCCGATCTACGCCACGTCCACTTACAAGCAGGACGGCGTCGGCGGGCTGCGCGGCGGATACGAGTACAGCCGTAGCGCGAACCCGACCAGGACGGCGCTGGAAACCTGTCTGGGCGCCATCGAGGCCGGCCGCCGCGGGCTGGCGTTCGCCTCGGGGTTGGCCGCCGAGGACACACTGCTGCGGACGATCTGCGTGCCCGGCGACCACGCGGTCGTCCCGGATGATGCGTACGGCGGCACGTATCGGCTGTTCAGCAAGGTGCTTGAGCGCTGGGGGCTGGACAACACCGCGGTCAAGGTGTCCGACGTCGACGCCGTTCGGGCGGCGGTTCGGCCCGGCCATACCAAGGTCATCTGGATCGAGACGCCGACGAATCCGCTACTCGGCATCGCGGACCTCCCGGTGCTGGCACAACTTGCCCGCGACACCGGCGCGCTGCTTGTCGTCGACAACACGCTCGCCACGCCCTACCTGCAGCAGCCGCTGGCGCTCGGCGCGGACGTCGTCGTGCACTCCACGACGAAGTACATCGGCGGGCACTCCGACGTGATCGGAGGTGCACTGATCACAGCCGATGCGGAGCTTGGCGAGCGGCTGGTCTACCACCAGAACGCGATGGGTGCGGTGGCCAGCCCGTTCGACGCGTGGCTCACGCTGCGGGGGATCAAGACGCTGGGCGTTCGCATGGACCGGCACTGCCAGAACGCCGAGCGGATCGTCCAGGTGCTGGCCGGGCACCCGAAGGTGGTTGAGCTGTTCTATCCCGGCCTGCCCGAGCATCCGGGTCACGACACAGCCGTCAAGCAGATGCGGGCATTCGGCGGCATGGTCTCGTTCCGGGTGCGCGGCGGCGAGCCGGCGGCGCTGGAGATCTGCGACCGGACTCGGGTCTTCACGCTCGCCGAGTCGCTCGGCGGGGTGGAGTCGCTGATCGAGCACCCGGGCCGGATGACCCACTCCTCGGTCGCCGGCACCCCACTGGAGGTACCCGCCGATCTGATCCGGCTCTCGGTCGGTATCGAGTCGGTCGACGACCTCATCGCGGACCTGCTTCAGGCCCTGGGGTGAGCCAAGGCGGTGGGGCCGGGCCAGCCGTGCTGGCGCCCCCGCCGTACCGGTCCCGCGCGCTGGCGGTCTGTGCTGACTTCGGCTCGACGTTCACCAAGCTCACCGTCGTCGATCTGGATACCGGGGAGCTGGTCGCCACCGCGTCACACCGCACCACGATCGAGTCGGACGTTATAGACGCCTACGCGGCCGCCGAGGCCGCACTCGCCAACGCGCTGCCGGGCGCCGACCTCGGCTCAACGGTGCTGGCCTGCTCGAGTGCGGGCGGTGGGCTGCGGCTCGCGGTCGTCGGCTACGAGCGGGCGGTGACCGCCGAGGCCGGCTACCGGGTGGGGCTCTCGGCGGGAGCGAAGGTTGTGCACGTCGCCGCTGGCCGGCTGGACGCCGCGGCCCTGGCGGGGCTCCTGGCAGCCAAGCCCGATGTGGTGCTGCTGGCCGGCGGTACCGACGGCGGCAACGCAGACGTACTGCTCGACAACGCCGCGGCGCTAGCGGCCGAGCCGGAGCTCACCGGTCCACTGGTGATCGCGGGAAACGTCGACGTGCGCGATCAGGTCGATGCGCTGCTCAGAGCCGCCGGCAAGCACGTGATCGCGACGGCGAACGTGCTGCCGCGAATTGGCACGCTGGACCCGGCTCCGGCCAGAGCCGCGATCCGGGACGTCTTCATCCGGCATGTCATCGGCGGCAAGGGTCTGTCCCGGGGGGATCGGTTCGCTTCGCTAGTGCGAGCCGCGACGCCCGACGCCGTGCTAGCCGGGATCGAACTGCTGGCCGATGGCGCGGGATCGGTGCCCGGCGTGGGCGACGTCGTCGTGGTCGACGTCGGTGGAGCGACCACCGACGTGTACTCGGTGGTTACCCCGGACGCCGAGGAGTCCCAGCTCCGCCGCGAGGTGGTGGAAGAGAGCTGGCGCGGTCGCACCGTCGAGGGCGATCTCGGAGTCCGCTGGAACGCGCCCGGCATTCTCGAGGCCGCAGGTGTGGAGCGACTGGTTGCGCCCGACTCGGCGGAGGCGGCCGCGCTCGCCGCGGCGGCTGCGCGACGAGCCACCGAGCCGGGCTACCTGCCGGTGACCGCGGCCGACTCGGTCCGCCGCGGCGGCAAGGACCTGCGGGAGGTCGGCCTGGTGGTCGGGTCCGGCGGCGTGCTTCGGCACGCCGCCGCTGGCCGGGCCGAGCAGGTGATCGCGACAGCCCTGGCCGACCGCGCCGGAGGTTGGAAAGCGCCCGAACATGCCACCGTGGTCATTGATCGACGCTACGTGCTAGCCGCCGCTGGACTGCTCAGCTTCGACCATCCCGAGGCCGCGGCCAGGCTTGTTCACTACGGCCTCAGCCGCGGATCCTAACCGAGTCTGGTGGCGCCCCAGCAGCTCATTCCCGCGTGGCGGTTTCGGCGGGCTCCGGCTGCCGCACCGTTCGGGTCTCGGGCATCCAGATGGCCATCGCGCAGGCCGTTCCGATCAGCACAGCGGTCGCGGCGAATGCCGCACTGAACGAATACCGATCGGCCAGCCAGCCCGCGACCAGCGGACCGACGATCACCCCGAAGTCGCTGGCCATCTGGTAGATCGCTACCGCCTTGCCGCCACCGCGGCCAGCGCGATCGCCGCGGCCGCTCCGACCGGCCCGACCACTGCCCAGACCGCCGCGGCTCCCGCGGATCCGCCGCGGCTCGGTGCCGGATGCAGCGCCGCTGTCCGCCGCTGACCGGGTCACCACGTCGCCGACGATCGAGGCAGGTGCCACGCCGAGGAACGCTGCCGCCACCCCGAAGATGACCATCGAACCGAGGAACGAGGCCAGCGTCTCGTTCACCGCCACCAGTAGGTAGCTCACCGACGCTAGCGCGGTGCCGACGATGAGTGACGGGCGCCGTCCGACCCGGTCGGTGATCCGGGCCGCCGGAATCAGCGCAACCACCTGAACCGCGGCCGAGGTCAGGAAGCCGAGGCCGGTCCAAACCGTGGTGAGGCCGAGCAGTTCGGTGACGAACAGCGGCATCAAGGAGGTCCGCACGCCGAACAGGGACCACCCGGTAGCCAGGCTGGCGGTTAACGCGGCCAGGTAGGCCCGCTGGCTCAGCGCGACTCGGAGCCCGATCCCGGGCGGCGGAGCCGACTCCGCGGGGCCGTCCGGCGACGCGGTGACAGCCCGTTCGCTCGCCGACGGCCGGCGCAGGTACAACATCCCGATCGCGCCCGCCACCGCGAGAGTCCCGGCATACACGAAGAACGGTGCGCGCACCGAGTTGGCCGCGAGCGCGCCGCCGACTCCCGGCCCGAGAATGCCACCGAGCAGGAACCCGGCCTGCCAGGTAGCGGTCGCCTGACCGCGCCGGTCCGAGTCGACGACCCGCAACAGCAGGCTCATCGCCGCCACCGTGAACATCGCCGAGCCCACGCCCCCGATGCCGCGTAGCAGGAGCAGTTGCGGGTAAGACTGCGCCAGCCCGGCGAGTCCGCTGGACCCGGCCACGATCCAGATCCCGGTGGCGAGCACCCGGCGCTCGCCGAACCGGTCCACTAGCTGCCCGCTACCCAGTGCGGAGACGAACCGCATGAACGCGAACGCAGAGATCACCGCGGCGGCCGCGGTACGGGTGACGCCGAACTCGCGCGCGAACACCGGGATCGCGGGAGCGAGTATTCCGAACCCGATTGCGATCGCGAACGCGACGGCGCTGAGTACGAGGACCTCCCGCGGGAGGCCGCGCACCGGGTTACGAGACATGTCCGCCCATCGTGGCACCCTCGCGTGCCGTTCGCGGGGCCGGGGAGTGGGTCCGGAGCGGTCGCGATGAGGCAGGATGGCGGTATGACCCGGATCGGCGCGGGCCTGGCCGCCGGCGTGGACCTGGTCCGCGGCGCGGCGGAAGCGATCGAGCACGCGCTTCGCCCGTTGGACGGCGCGACACCGGATCTGGTGTGCGTGTTCGGCTCGGGGGCGGAGGCCGACGACTTCGGTGCCGCCGTGCTGCGAGTTACCGAAGACACGCAGGCCACGGTGGTGATCGGCTGTACCGCCTCCGGGGTGCTCGGCGCCGGTTCCGGGGTGGAGTCCGAACCGGCGGTGAGCGTATGGGCCGGCCACCTGCCTGGTGCCCGGCTGCGCCCGTTCCGGCTCGACGTGCTTCGCACGCAGGATGGTCTGGCCGTGATCGGGCTACCCGACATCACGACCAATGACCGTGTGGGGCTGCTGTTCGCCGATCCGTTCACGTTCCCGATCGACGGCTTCGTGGAGCGGTCCAACGACCTGGTGCCCGGCTTCCCGTACGTCGGTGGTCTGGCCGCCGGCCTACCCGGTGACGGCGGCACTCGGTTGGTGTACGACGGCGAGCTGCACAGCCGCGGTGCGGTCGGGGTGCTGATCGGCGGCGAGGTCGAGGTGGCCACCACGCTGAGCCAGGGCTGCCGGCCGGTCGGGCCGACCATGGCGGTGACCAAGGCGGAAGGCAACATCATCTTTGAGATGGCCGGCGTACCCGCGCTGGCGAAGCTCGAGGAGCTGCTCACCGAGATGCCGGATGAGGATCGGCTGCTGGCCGCCGACGGCCTGCAGCTCGGCGTCGCCATGGACGAGTACGCGGACGCCCACGGGTACGGGGACTTCTTGATCAGGGGCGTGGTCGGCGCCGACCGGGCGACCGGGGCGATCGTCGTCGGCGATGTTGTTGAGGTCGGCCGGACCGTGCGGTTCCAGCTTCGTGACGCCGACGCCGCCCGGATGGATCTCGACCAGGTGCTGGCCAGGTTCCGCGGCAGCGCGGGCGACATGTCCGGCGCGCTGCTGTTCTCCTGCAACGGCCGAGGCGCTGACGTGTTCGGCACCGCGGACCATGACGTGCGCGCGGTTCAGGCCGGACTGGGCCTGTCCGAGGTGGCCGGGTTCTTCGCTGCCGGCGAGATCGGTCCGGTCGGCGGACGCAACTATCTGCACGGGTTCACGGCCACGATCCTTGCCTTCGGCAGCCATCCGGCGACGCCTAGCCGGGCGGCCGGCCCGGCGGACGGCGATGGCTGACGCCGCGGTCATCGCGCTCGACATCGGGGGCACCAAGCTCGCGGCGGGAGCGTACGACAAGTCCGGCCGGGTGCTGACGGTGGTGCGCACGCCGAGTGCGCCCGCCGTCCTGGACGCCGAGACCCTGTGGCGCGCCTTGCTTGGTCAGCTGGACAAGGTGGACGCCGAGATCGCGGGCCGCGAGCTGCTCGGCATCGGGGTGGGCTGCGGCGGCCCGATGCGCTGGCCGGCCGGAGTCGTGTCCCCGCTGCACATCCCGGGCTGGCGGGATTTCCCGCTGCGGGCTCGACTGCAGCGGCGGTATCCGGGCGTGCCGGTGCGCGTGCACAACGACGCGGTGTGCGTCGCGGTGGGCGAACACTGGCGCGGCGCCGGACGCGGCCGAAACAACGTGCTCGGCATGGTGGTGTCGACCGGGGTCGGCGGCGGCCTGATCCTCGATGGCCGCCTGATCAACGGGGCCGGCGGTCAGGCCGGCCACATCGGGCACGTGATCGTAGAGCCGGATGGGCCCATCTGCCCGTGCGGCGCTCGCGGCTGCCTGACCGTGCTCGCCAGCGGACCGAAGCTGACCGAGTGGGCACGCGCCGCCGGCTGGCGATCGCGCGACGGACAGACCGCGCAACATCTCGCGGCCGACGCCGTACGCGGACATCCCCAGGCGGTGGCGGCGATGCAGCGCGCCGGCCGGGCATTGGGGATGGCGATCGCCTCTGTCGCGCGGCTATGCGATCTCGAGGTGGTCGCGATCGGTGGTGGCGTCGCGCAGGCCGGACCGTTGCTGTTCGAGCCGGTCGAAGCCGCGCTTCGCGAGTATCTGCGAATGCCGTACGGCCGCGGGCTGCGGGTGGTGCCGGCCGCGCTCGGTCAGGAGGCGGGGCTGATCGGCGCCGCCGCGTTGATCTTGGCTGGGGACCGCTACTGGCAGCCTGCGGGAACGCGGTCCCTGGCCGAGCCCTAAGCGTTCCGATCAGCGAGGAGCCGGCGGCCCATAGCCAGGATGCCCGCAAATGATGACAGACTGACGGTCATGTCAACGGAGCCGGGCACGGTCTCTCTCGCCGACATCGAGGCGGCCCGCGAGCTGCTCCGCAAGGTGAGCCGGGTGACTCCGGTCGAGGGTTCGCTGGCGCTGTCCGAGCGGGTTGGCGGGCCGGTCAAGCTGAAGTGCGAGAACCTCCAGCGGGCCGGCTCGTTCAAGGTCCGCGGTGCGTACGTCCGGTTGTCGAGGCTGTCCGAGTCCGAGCTGGCCATGGGCGTGGTCGCTGCCAGCGCCGGCAACCACGCGCAGGGTGTTGCCCTGGCGGCGCGGTTGCTCGGTGTGAAGTCCACCGTGTTCATGCCGGTCGGCGCGCCGCTCCCCAAGGTGGCGGCCACCACCGGATACGGGGCCGATGTCCGGTTCCACGGCTCGATCATCGACGAAACGCTGGTTGCCGCCAGGGAGTACGCCGAATCCACTGGCGCGGTGTTCATCCATCCGTTCGACCACCCGGACATCGTCGCCGGCCAAGGCACGGTCGGCTTGGAGATCATGGAACAGTGCCCGGAGGTCCGGACCATCGTGGTGCCGACCGGCGGCGGCGGGCTGCTGGCCGGGGTCGCGGTCGCCGCCAAGTCGATGCGTCCCGATGTTCGAGTTGTTGGGGTCCAAGCGGAGAAGGCCGCGGCCTACCCGGGCTCGCTGGCGGCCGGGCACCCGGTAGCGCTGCAGTCGATGTCCACGATGGCCGACGGCATCGCGGTCGGGTGCCCGGGCGAGGTGCCGTTCGAGCTGATCCGTGACCACGTCGACGATGTGGTCACGGCATCCGAGGAGGCGCTGTCCCGCGGGCTGCTCTACTGCATGGAGCGCGCCAAGATGGTCGTGGAGCCGGCCGGCGGGGCCGGGGTTGCCGCGCTGCTCGAGGAGCCGCACGCGTTCGAGCCGCCGGTCGTGGTCGTGCTCACCGGCGGCAACGTCGACCCACTCCTGCTGCTGCGAGTGCTCCGGCACGGCCTGGCCGCGGCCGGGCGGTTCCTTTCCTTCCGGCTACGGATCCCGGATCGACCGGGCGCGCTGGCGACCCTGCTCAGCGAACTCGCGGCGGCCGACGCCAATGTGCTCGAAATCGAGCACCAGCGCACGACCCCCCGGTTGCACGTGGACGAGGTCGAGGTCGCGATCCAGATCGAGACCCGTGGACCGCGCCACTGCGACGACGTACTGGCCCGACTCCGCGCCGCCGGCTATACCCTGCTGTTCTCCTAGGCCGCACCGACCCCGATCATTACGCGCCATAGGGCAGTGACAATCCGCCCCTATCGGGCAATTCGTGTGCGCTCCGGTGCGTAATGATCCAGACGGGTAAGGCGGGCGTCAGCCGGTGAAGGGCTTCGCCTCGACGATCTCTACGGTCAGCTTGCGCCCGTTCGGGAGCGCATAGGTCGCCGACTCGCCGATCTTCTTTCCGTTGATGGCCGAGCCGAGCGGCGACTGTTCCGAGTACACGTCGAGTTCGTCGGACGCGACCTCGCGCGAACCGAGTAGGAACGTCATCTCGTCGCCGTCGGTGAACCGGACGCTGACCACGGTGCCTGGGACCGCCACCCCGGCCTCCGGCGGCGAGTCGCCCACTCGCGCCTTCTCGAGCAGCTGCTGCAGCTGCCGGATCCGTGCCTCTTGCTTGCCCTGCTCCTCCTTGGCGGCGTGGTAGCCACCGTTCTCGCGGAGGTCACCCTCATCGCGCGCTGCCTCGATCCGGCGGGCCATCTCGAGACGTCCGTCGCCGAGCAGATACTTCAGCTCGGTGGAGAGCCGTTCATACGCTTCCTGGGTCAGCCAGGTGACGTTCTCGCTGGACTGGGCCACAGTTGCTCCCTTGTTTCGCGAATAGGGTGATGGATCACTACTTCGCCGGAATCGGCGTGGGCAAAACACCGAGGTTACCAACCCGGGGTTCGAGCTGACCTTCGGTGATCTTGGTGGGTCAGCGACCTGGGGCGGCCCGGCACTCGTGAAGCTGGCCGGTGATCGCCCGGCCAAGCAAGGTAAGTGCCTCGGTGCGGGCGGAGCGCCGGTCGGGATCGCCGGGTAGGACGATCGGCCGCCGACCTATCTCGAAAATGTCGGCGGCCCGAGCCCTCATCACGCCTGCCGTGACGCCCGCTCTACGCACGATTCCGTATCTTACCGCCACCGCCTGGCCGGACGTTACTCCATATCCAGCCACATATCCGGCGCGCGGTCCGGGGGTGGATGCCGGTCGGGCCGGCTGCCTTGATCGTCTACCGGCGGGTGTCGCGGGGGCCCGCGCTCGTCCGAAAATGTCGGCGACGCCGACGAGTATTCTCGCCAAGGTGATCGCCAGCACATTGTGCGGGTCTACGGAGGTTGTGGTGAGTGATCAGTTCCGGCTGCTGGCGGTGCACGCCCATCCCGACGACGAGTCGAGCAAGGGCGCCGCGACAATGGCCCGCTACGCGGCGGAGGGCGTCCAGGTCATGGTCGCAACCTGCACCGGTGGCGAGCGGGGCTCGATCCTGAACCCGAAGCTGCAGCACGATCAGTCGATCTTGGACAACATGGCCGATGTGCGGCAACGCGAGATGGCCGAAGCCAGGCGCATCCTCGGCGTGCAGCAGTCCTGGCTCGGCTTCGTCGACTCCGGGCTGCCCGAGGGGGATCCGCTGCCACCGCTGCCCGACGGCTGCTTCGCGCTGCAACCACTCGACGTCGCCACCGAGCCGCTGGTCCGGCTGATCCGGGAGTTCCGTCCGCACGTGCTGACCACATACGACGAGAACGGCGGATATCCACATCCCGACCATGTGATGTGTCACAAGGTCTCGGTGGCGGCATTCGAGGCGGCCGGTGATCCCGATCGGTATCCGGATGCCGGCGAGCCCTGGCAACCGCTGAAGCTGTACTACAACCAGACGTTCTCCAAGGCCCGAGTGCTCGCCTTCCACGAGGCGATGCTCGAGAGCGGCCTCGAGTCGCCGTTCGCCGAGTGGTTGGAGCGCTGGGACGACCGCGACGAGCGCGAGATCACAACCCGGGTAGAGTGCGCGAACTACTTCGAGGTGCGCGATCGGGCGTTGATCGCGCACGCCACCCAAGTCGACCCGGACGGTTTCTGGTTCATGGTTCCGCTCGACGTGCAGGCCCGCATCTGGCCGACCGAGGATTTCGAGCTGGCCCGATCCGTGGTCGATGTCGAGCTGCCGGAGACCGACCTGTTCGCCGGGATCAGGGAAGCCGTCAAGACCTGATCGCGGTGCCGCGGTCGGTGTCCGCGCTGCCGCGAAGAGCATCACGGGTGGAGGTGCCCAATGGAGACCATGGACCTGCTGGCCCAGGCCGCAGATGCGGACAAGGTGGCACCGGGGACGGTCGGATTTCTGATCATTGCCGCCCTAGGTGCCGCGACCTGGATGCTGATGCGGTCGATGAACAAGCAGCTCAAGAAGATTGACTTCCCGCCGCCGGATTCCGCGGACGAGCCCGACGACGAGGAGGAGCCTCGGCGTCCGGCTGAGCCGTGACGAGGTACCTACCAGTGACCCGAGCCGCTCGCGGGCGTCGTGAGAGGGTGATCGGGTGAACCGGCTCGGTCGTGCCACCTCGCCGTATCTGCTGCAGCATGCCGAGAACCCGGTGGACTGGTGGGAGTGGGGCGAGGACGCGTTCGCCGAGGCCCGCCGACGGGACGTACCGCTGCTCATCTCGGTCGGGTACTCCGCCTGCCACTGGTGCCATGTGATGGCGCACGAGTCGTTCGAGGATCCGGCCACCGCCGAGGCGATGAACGACTCGTTCGTCAACATCAAGGTGGATCGGGAGGAGCGGCCGGACGTCGACGCCGTCTACATGGAGGCCACCCAGGCGATGACCGGGCAAGGCGGCTGGCCGATGACCGTGTTCGCCACGCCGGACGGTGAGCCGTTCTTCACCGGCACCTACTTCCCGCCGGCTCCGCGGCTGGGGATGCCGAGCTTCGGCCAGGTGATGACCGCGATCCGGGAGGCATGGCGGGACCGGCGGGACGAGATCGAGAAGGTCGGCCAGGATGTCGCGCGGCAGCTCCGCGAGCGCTCGTTCGCGTTCGAATCGGCTCCGGTGCCTACCGGCGAGGTGCTCGCTACCGCGGTGGCTGGGCTGCAGCGCGACTACGACCCCGAGCGTGGCGGGTTCGGCGGGGCCCCGAAGTTCCCGCCCTCGATGGTGCTGGAGTTTCTGCTGCGCGAGTACGCCCGCACCGGCAGCCAGCCGGCCCTGTCGATGGTGGCCGGTACCGCCCCGGCGATGGCGCGCGGCGGGATGTACGACCAGCTCGGCGGCGGATTCGCGCGCTACTCGGTGGACGCGGACTGGGTGGTGCCGCACTTCGAGAAGATGCTGTACGACAACGCGTTGCTGCTGCGGGTCTACACGAACTGGTGGCGGGCAAGCGGCGAACCGCTCGCGGTTCGGGTCGCACAGGAGACCGCGGACTGGCTGATCCGCGAGCTACAGACCCCGGAGGGCGGCTTCGCCTCTGCTCTCGATGCGGACAGTGAGGGTGTCGAGGGCCGCTTCTACGTATGGACGCCGGCGGAGCTCGCCGAGGCGCTCGGCGACGAGGACGGCGCGTGGGCGGCCGCTCTGTTCGGAGTTAGCGAGGCCGGCACGTTCGAGCATGGCAGCTCGGTGCTGCAGCTGCGCGCTGACCCGGAGGATGCCGCGCGCTATCGCCGGGTGCGATCGGTATTGCTCGCCGCGCGCGATCACCGGGTCCGCCCGGGCCGGGACGACAAGGTAGTGGCCGCCTGGAATGGCCTGGCGATTGCCGCACTGGCCGAGACGGGCGCGGTATTCGAGCGCCCGGACTACGTCGAGGCCGCGCTCGCCGCCGCGGACCTGCTGGTGTCGGTCCACCGGAGCGCGGGTGCTCACGGTGATCGGCTGATCCGTACCTCCAGGGACGGTCGTGCCGGCTCATCCGCCGGCGTGCTGGAGGACTACGCGGACGTTGCCGAGGGCCTGCTGGCGCTGTACGCGGTTACCGGCGAGGACGAGTGGCTGACCATCGCTGGTGGGTTGCTCGATGTGGCGGTGGCGCACTTCGGCGACGGCGCGGGCGGGTTCTACGACACCGCCGACGATGCGGAGGCGCTGATCAGGCGCCCCCAGGATCCGACCGACAACGCCACTCCGGCGGGTCAGAGCGCGCTCGCCGGTGCGCTGTTGCGCTATTCGGCCTACACCGGGTCGGCGTCGCACCGCGAGGCCGCGATCCGCGCGCTCGGCGTCACGTCCGCGCTTGCGGTCCAGCACGCCCGGTTCGCCGGCTGGGGCCTGGCCGTCGCCGAAGCGCTGCTTGACGGCCCGCGCGAGATCGCGATTGTCGGCGCTGCCGCCGATGAGCGCACCCGACAGCTGCGGGCCGTGGCGTTGCGAGCGACCGCGCCGGGCGCGGTGGTGGCGCTGGGGGATCCGGACCGCCCGGTGAACGTGCCGTTGCTACGCGACCGGCCGCTGGTCGGCGGGGCGCCCGCCGCCTACGTGTGCCGCGAGTTCACGTGCGATGCCCCCACCACCGATCCACACGAGCTCGCCACCAAGGTCGGCTCAGCCGGGTGGTCGATTCCTGTGTAATGGTGTAATCATCATTACATGACTAGTGGAAGCCACCCGTCGCGTAGGTCGGCGGAGAAGATACGAGGCTGGCTGACCGGCCGCCTCCCCGAGGATTGGTTCACCGAACCGGTCGAGGTCGACGTGGACCGGGACGAGATCACCATCGTGGGCCGGATCGCGGAGCCGACCGTCAGTGACGACGCGTCCGACGCCGAGCGGGCGTCGGTCTACGCCGGAAAGACCAAGGAGTTCCGGGAGCGGACCAGGGAGCGCCGGATCGAGATCGCCCGCGAGCTCGAGCACGCCGCTCGGCGCAAGGTGTCCTGGGGTGTCCAGGTCGGCGAGCAGCGTGAGCTGTTCACGACGCTGTCGGCCCCGGTGATGACCCGGCTGCGCCAGCCGGAGCGTGCCGTGCTGGACACCCTCGTGGACGCCGGCGTGGCGCGCAGCCGGAGCGAGGCGCTCGCCTGGTGCGTACGGCTGGTGGCCAAGAACGCCGAAAGCTGGCTCGGCGAGCTGCGCGAGGCGATGCAGAAGGTGGAGCAGGTTCGGCAGACCGGGCCCGACATCGCGGTCTAGCGGCCGCCCGTCTGCCTGGTCACCGGCTGCCATCAATCGAGAGGGTCGGGGATCCACGTCACCGTCGTGATTCCCGACCCCGTGGAGTATCTACGACACTTCCGATTGCGAGCGGCGCCCGCGTGGCCTTACGCCAGCGCCTCGACCACGCCGGGTGCGATGCCCGAATGCTGCTTCATGTACTCCCGCCGCTCCGCCTTGAGCGTCGCGACCAGGTCCTGGTACTCGTCGACCCGGTCCTGGCGCTGGTACAACCGGCGCGGCGCGAGCAGCTCGGGGTCGTCGAAGCCGGGCACGGACGTGGCGACCAGGTAGC
>DATFRM010000478.1:0-2322 GCA_035263265.1 Actinomycetes bacterium | reverse complement strand
CACCGACGCCGGGCGGGCCGAACTGGACCGGCGGGAGGGCGAGCTCATCGAGCTCGAGCAGGAGCTACGCGACAACATCATCGGAGTCGCTGACGAGATCCGCGGCGAGGTGCGCCACTCGTTGCGAGAGTTGCGCGACCAGCTCAAGCAAACCGCCCGACAGCTGCGGGACGAGCGACGGCCGGACCGGACGAGCCTGCAGGACTGGTGGGGCGATTGGTCGGTGCTGGCCGAGCCTGGACGTGCCGATCGACCTGGACCCGCGGCCCAGCCCGGTCCGGTCGCCCAGCCCGGTCCGGTCGCCCAGCCTCAGCCCGGTCCCCCGGCCCAGCCCGGCCCGACCACGCCACATAGTCCCGTCGCTCAGCCCGACCCAACGACCCCACCCGGTCCTACGCCCCCGACCGGCCCAACCACCGCACCCGGACCCGCCGAGTCGCGGTCGGATCGGGCCGCTAGTCCAGCAGGGACAGCAACGGCTGCCACGGAGGAGGCCGAAGGAACGGCTTGGCCGGTAGGCGACTTCGAACGCGAGCTACAGCGATTCGCGGAGCAGGTTCGCAAGATCGCCTACCGCACGCCGATCGATGCGGGCGACGTCTCGGCCGCGGCCGTCATCCTGGACGAGGCGCTGACCAAGCTGGATAGCGCATTTAGCCAGCGCAAACAGCACTAGACGTCGAAGGCGGGCTGCCGAGCGCCACCGCCAGGGCCACGGAACGCACGGCGCCGGGACTCGCCGATTTGGGCAACTCTCCGCTACCGTTCGATAACAGTCCGCGTTTGGAATGGGCTAGCTGAGGGGAGGCGCGGCGGGTGGCCCGATCGAAGGATCGCGATAAGGACGAGAAGCAGGACGACGAGGAATGGCCGAAGCCGCAATACGAGTACCCGGACGCACGCGGCTGCCCGCGTGGCGGTGACCACAGCTGGTACAACCTGACGCCTACCAAGGTCCGATGCGGTCGCTGCGGTACCGAGATTGACGTATAGCCGGGTGGAGATCGATGTCCGGGCCCGCCGCGCTGCCGCCCGTGCCTGAGCTAGCGGCCCGCCGACTTCGCCGGGGGTTCGAGGTACTCGGCTAGCGCCGCGCGCTCCTCCTCGTTAAGCCGGCGTGGCCGGGACTCCGTCCGGTCGTACGGAACGAGCAGGCTGCTGGCGCGGGCGTACAGCACATCGTCGTCGCGAACCTCGTAGGCCAACCCGAACGATGCGTGGCGGATCATGGTGACCCAGGTCTCGATCCGCACCGGCTCCGGCCGGAAGATCAGCGGCGTCTTGTAGTCGATCTCGTGCCGCGCTATCACGACACCCTCGGCCAGCCGCTCGCCGCCACCCCGATGGGCATGCGTGAACAGCATGTCTACCCGCGCCTCCTCTAGGTAGCGCAGGTACTCGACGTTGTTCACATGCCCGAACGCGTCCATGTCGCTCCAGCGCATGGGGCAGAGGTAGACGTGGCGGCTCACGCGATCAGCCCGGCAGAACCGAGTCTGTGGTCAGCCACGGGTGAGCTTGCGATACGTGGCGCGGTGCGGACGGGTGGCCTCGGGTCCGAGCCGGTCGAGCTTGTTCTTCTCGTACGCCTCGAAGTTGCCCTCGAACCAGAACCACTGTGAGTCGCCCTCGTAGGCGAGGATGTGGGTCGCGATCCGGTCTAGGAACCATCGGTCGTGTGTGATCACCACGGCGCAGCCGGGAAACTCCAGCAGGGCGTTCTCCAGCGAGGACAGCGTCTCCACGTCGAGGTCGTTCGTCGGCTCGTCGAGCAGCAGCAGGTTGCCCCCCTGCTTGAGGGTGAGCGCCAGGCTGAGCCGATTGCGTTCGCCCCCGGACAGCACCCCGGTCGGCTTCTGCTGGTCGGGGCCCTTGAAGCCGAACGCGGACACGTACGCCCGGGACGGCATCTCCACCTGGCCGACCTTGATGTGGTCCAACCCGTCTGAGATCAGCTGCCATACCGTCTTCTTCGGATCCAGGTTTGCCCGCCCCTGGTCGACGTACGACAGCCGGACCGTTTCGCCGATCTTGATGCTGCCCTCGTTCGGCTTCTCCTCACCGATCACCATCTTGAACAGAGTGGTCTTGCCGGCGCCGTTGGGGCCGATGATCCCGACGATGCCGTTGCGCGGCAGCGTGAAGCTGAGGTCGTCGATCAGCAGCCGGTCGCCGAAACCCTTGCTGAGACGGTCGGCCTCGACAACGAGGCTGCCCAGCCGGGGACCCGGTGGGATCTGAATCTCGTCGAAGTCGAGCTTGCGGTACTTGGCCGCCTCGGCGGCCATTTCCTCGTATCTGGCCAGTCGCGCCTTGCTCTTG
>DATFRM010000477.1:0-5501 GCA_035263265.1 Actinomycetes bacterium | reverse complement strand
GTACTCGACTACTCGTTCGGCAACTTCAAGCTGCTGGTCACCAGCTCTCCAACGGCGCAGCGCAACGGGCTGGCCCGGGAGGTGACCACGACCGGCAGCCAGAAGGAGCTGGCGATCGCCACGTTCAACGTGGAGAACCTCAGCCCGGCCGATCCGCCGTCGAAATTCACCGAGCTGGCGAGCATCATCGTGAACAACCTGCGCTCGCCCGGCATCGTCGTGGTCGAGGAGATCCAGGACAATACCGGTCCGGTCAACGACGGTACAGTCGCCGCGGATCAGACGTTCGCCCAGCTGATTACGGCGATCAGTAACGTCGGCGGTCCGACGTATGACTGGCGGTCCATCGACCCAGTCAACAACTCCGACGGCGGCCAGCCGGGCGGCAACATTCGGGTCGGGTTCCTGTTCCGCACCGACAACCCGGATCTGTCGTTCGTCGACCGTCCGGGCGGGAGCTCGACCACCGCGGTCGACGTGGTGGAGGTCGGTGGGCAGGTCCAGCTGACCACCAGTCCGGGACGGATCGATCCGACCAACTCGGCGTTCAACAACAGCCGCAAGCCGCTGGCCGCCGAGTTCCGGTTCCGCGGCAAGACCGTGTTCGTCGTGGCCAACCACTGGAACAGCAAGGGCGGCGACAACCCGCTGTTCGGCCGGTTCCAGCCGCCGGTGGCGGTCACCGAGACCCAGCGGGGTCAGCAGGCGACGGTGGTAGCGAACTTCGTCAACGATGTGCTCGGACTCGATCGGAACGCGAACATTGTGATCGCCGGTGACCTGAACGACTTCGACTACTCGGACGCGGTCGGCATCCTCACTGCGACCGGCATGAGGGACCTCCCGTCGACCCTGCCGGACGGCGAGCGCTACACCTACGACTTCGAGGGCAACTCGCAGGTGCTTGATCACATCCTGATCAGTCCGGCGATGGTCAAGCGTGGGTTCGCCTACGACGTCGTGCACGTCAACTCGGAGTTCGCCGATCAGGCCAGCGATCACGAACCACAGCTGGCCAGGGTCAAATCGAAGTGAGGTGAGACCGCCGGACAAGTGAACAGAACGGGCCCGCGCTTTCTTCAAGTGATCAAGGAAGCGCGGGCCCGCTTCCGTCTGGCGGTACGCTCAAAACCATGGGTTACCCGGTGAACAAATCCGAGGAGCAGTGGCGGACCGAGCTGACCCCGGAGGAGTACCACGTGCTGCGCGAAGCGGGCACTGAGCGGGCCGGGATCGGCGAGTACGTCGAGACCAAGACGGTTGGGGTGTATCAGTGCCGGGCCTGTGGGGCGGAGCTGTTCCGATCCGAGACGAAGTTCGACTCGCACTGCGGCTGGCCGTCCTTCTACGCGCCGCATGACTCGGCCGCGGTTGAGCTGCTCGCCGACCGCTCGTTCGGCATGATCCGTACCGAAGTCCGGTGCGCGAACTGCGGCTCGCACCTCGGTCACGTGTTCGACGGCGAGGGGTACGACACCCCGACCGACCAGCGGTACTGCATCAACTCGATCTCAATGCGGCTGGAACCGGCCCACGCCTAGCCGGTCGCGTCGGTCCCGCCGATCGCCCCGGCTCCGGCCAAGCGGCGGATCGTTTCGGTCCTCAGGTCGACCAGGTGGGCGTCCGGAAAGCGCAGTCCAGCCCAGAACTCACCGGGATCGTTCAGCCCGAACCGCGCGGTCAGCCAGATTGTCATGGCCATCCCATGGCTGGCAACCACTAGCGCGCCGTCGCGAGCCGCGGCCAGCTGATCGGTGACGCCGGCGTTGAATCGGGCCGCGACCTGGGCCCGCGGCTCCCAACCGGGATGGTCGGTACCACTCACATAGGTTCGGCGCCAGACCTGAAAGTCGCCGCCCCACGGCTCCCCGGTGCGGGACACCTCGTTGAACCGGGCGTCGCGGTCGTGCACGGGCCCGGCCGGCTCGAGCGTCTGCCACGCCTTCGGCTCGGCGCTGCCGACCAGCCGGGCGCCGGCCGGAAGGAGCCGGGCGAGCACCGCCGCGGCGGCACGGCCGTCCTCGCTCAGCTGCCACTCGTGCGGTTGAGCATCGCGCCGGTACGTCGGCATCGCGTGCCGGACCAGGATCAGCACCTACGGCAGCCCCGCCACCAGCTCCGCGATCGGCTTACGCCGGCCGGTGTAGAACGGCACCTCGAGCCGGGTATGCCGGCGCGCCTGGGCGCCACGCAGGTGCCGCATCAGGTCGGTAATGCGGTGCAGCTCGTCGGCCTCGAAGGCAAGCATCCATTCGTAGTCGCCAAGCGCGAAGCTGGACACCGTATTGGTGCGCACATCCGGGTACTCCTTGGCCATCCGGCCGTGCTCGGCCAGCATGGCGCGCCGCTCCTCGGGCTCGAGCAGGTACCACTCGTACGACCGCACGAACGGGTAGACGCAGACGAATGCGTGCGGTTCCTCGTCGGCCAGGAACGCGGGCACGTGGCTCTTGTTGAACTCGGCCGGGCGATGCAGCGCGAGCTGAGACCACACGGGGTCGCTCGACTGGCCGAGTGCGGTTCGCCGGAACCGGGCATAGGCGTCCTGCAGATCGCTGCTGTCCGGCGCGTGCCACCAGATCATGAAGTCCGCGTCCGCACGCAGCCCGGCCACGTCGTAAGTGCCGCGTACCACCACGTCCTTGGCGGCCAGCTGCTCGAACAGTTCCGCCGCCTCGGCGGCGACCCGGTCCCGGCCATCCGCCGGCAACCGGCCGGAGTCGGTGCGGGCGCGAAACACCGACCACATCGTGTACCTGATGATCTGGTTGAGATCGCGCGCCTTTGGCCTGCTCACGGCGGTCAGCCTACCGAGCGCATCGCTCCCGCTTCGGCGTGCGCACCCGCCAGCCCAGCCAGCACCTGTTCGGCCGCCGATCTGGCGCTTCCGACACAGGCCGCTACCCCGACCCCGTCGTAGGCGGCGCCGCAAACGGCGAGTCCCGGGTGGGCGGTGATCGCGATCCGGATCCGGTCGACCCGCTGCCGGTGCCCTACCTGGTATTGCGGCAGCCCTCCGCCCCAACGGCTGACCAGCACATCCACCGGCGCGGCGCGGACCCCGATCAGCGCCGTCAGCTCGGCGGCTGCTATCCGGCCGAGCTCGGCATCGTCGTGCTGCAGGTCCTGCTCCTCGCCGTACCGCCCGATCGACACTCGCACGAGCACGATCCCCGGCTCCGCCGCGGCCACCCAGCCCCACTTCGCCGAGGAGAACGTCACCGCCTTGGCCACCCGGCGCTCCACCGGCGGCACCAGGAACCCACTGCCCGCCAGCCGCGGCATCGCCGCCCGCGGGTACGCCAGCGTCACGATGGCGACGCTGGCGTAGTCGATGCCGGCCAGCTCTGCGGCCGCGTCCGGTATCTCGGCCTGCAGCAGCCGGGCCGCCGGCGTGGCCGGGATTGCCAGCACCACCGCATCCGCGTCGAACCATTGCCGATCGATGACAGTCGGACCGATCGTGCCGTCCACGACTAGGCGCCAGCCACCCGGGCTGCGCCGCAACTGGCGAACCGTCGCACCGGTCCGCACGGCCGCGTCCGCACTGGTGGCGACCGCCGCCGGTAGCCGGCCGACCCCGCCGGGCAGGCCGGCGAACGGCGGCCCGAGTGCGCCCGCGGGCACCGGTCCGGACGTCCGGACCCGGCGAGCCGCGGTCAGCAGGGACCGGTGCCGGCTAGCCGCCGCGGCCAGCTCCGGCATCGTGGCGGCGAACGAGAGCTCGTCGGCACGCCCCGCGTACACGCCACCGAGCAGCGGCTCGACCAGCCGATCCACCACCTCGCGACCCAGCCGCGCCGCCACGTACCGGCCGACCGGAATGTCGGTACCAAGGGTGGTGCGCGGCAACACCCGGTCCAGCGGCACTCGCGCCAACCCGCCGCGGCTGAGCAGGCCACTGGCCGCGAGCGGCCCGAACTCGGCCGGCACGCCCATCACCTGCGCGGTTGGCAGCTGGTGCAACCCGCCTCGAGACCAGATACCGGCCGCGGTTGTCACCGGGTACGCGATCTGATCTCCAAGCCCGACATCCTTGATCAGATCCACCGCTTCCGGGCGCCGCGCCAGTAGCGCCTCCGCGCCCTCGTCCACGCAGAGCCCGGCCACCTCGCCCAACCGAAGCTTGCCGCCGATCTTGGGCGTCGCCTCGAACACGGTGATCGCGAGCTGGTCGCCACCGGTACGGCGCAAGTAGTGGGCTGCTGCCAGGCCAGCAATGCCCGCGCCGACGACGGCAATTCGGTGCGGGGTCCTGAGCTGCATGACGCCCCTTACGATGCCAGATCGTGACTAAATTGCCACCTCCGGATCGGAACTCGTCTCGCGCGCCGGTTCATCGAACCGAGCAGGTGACGCCGACTGGCGTTGGAGGTCGCGATGCGGTGGCGAATGGCACGGTCGATCCCGATCATCACGCTGGCACTGGCCGGCACCCTGTCTGCCGGTTGCGCGATCGGCTCGGACAACTCCGAGACCGCATCCGGGCCGGGCCGCGCAGCGCCTTCGCCGGTCGGACCAACCGGCCAGCCCGGCGGCGCTGACAACGGCTCGGAAGACGGCGCCGGTGGCGAGCCGGCTCCCAGGGTTCAGGTCCGGGACCGCGCGGTCGTCTTAACGGGCGCGCTGACGGTCGAGGTGGATGACGTGTCGGCCGCGCTGCGGAAGATCGAGTCACAGGCGGCCGCAGCGGATGGCCTGATCGCCGACGAGCGGACCGACGGCACGGTGGACCGCACGGCACCGGACGGGGTCATTCGACGGCAGATTGCGTCCGCCACGATCGTGGTGCGGGTTCCGCCAGGTTCCTACGTTCGGACGCTGGACGCCATCGGCGAGCTCGGCACGGTGGTCCAGCAGTCCCGTGGCGCAACCGACGTGACCGAGGACATTGTCGACGTGGACAGCCGGGTCAAATCGGCCGCGGCCTCGGTGGCGCGGATCCGTAGCTTGATGGACGACGCGAAGGCGCTGTCCGATGTGGTGACGCTCGAGTCCGAGCTCACTCGCCGCCAGTCCGACCTCGAATCGCTGGAGAGCCGGCGAGCCGCACTCGCGGGTCAGGTCGATCTCGCCACCATCACCGCAACCGTGCTCCTCAGCGAGTCCGGTCCAGCCCAGTCGGACATCGGCTTTTTCGGTGGGCTGCGGGCCGGCTGGGCGGCACTGACCGGAGCCACTCGGATCGCGCTGACGATCGCTGGTGCGTTGCTGCCGTTCGCGGTAGCGCTGGCGATCATCGGAGTCCCGCTGCTGCTGGTGCTGCGGCGCTACCGTCGCCCGCCCGTCCCGATCGCCCCGGAGCGGCGACCCGAATGAACCGGTGATCACGGAACGCTAGGTACGGATTTCCGCAACCCTAAGTTCCGTGGTCACCGAATGTGGCGAGCGACATGACGTGATCACGGATCCCTTGGCGCACAACTGCCGGGCCTGCTATGCACCAGATCTACGATCCGGGCCAGCACGTCGGGGTCGGTGCCGGGCAGCACGCCGTGCCC
>DATFRM010000476.1:0-2572 GCA_035263265.1 Actinomycetes bacterium | reverse complement strand
TCCTGCTTCACAGTGGCCGAGACAATTCCACAACCTCGGTCGTGGTCCGGATTCGGGGATGCGACAAGCCCCGATGAAGCTGGAACCGGAAGTAATCGCCGACCCAAAAGGAACGGCGGTGAATCGGTCCCTCGTCCAACCAAGCCTGGGTCCTTCGGGAAGAGCACACGGAACCCTGCGCCCCGAGTTGAAGATCCCTTCAACCCGGAGACGCAGCCATCACCAGAACCGCCCAGAATCAGGGCTTCACCTGCGAGAACTGCGGCATCGACGTCCTGCCGCTGACCAACGGAAGCTACCGCAACCATTGTCCGGCGTGCCTGTGCTCAAAGCACGTGGACAATAGGCCGGGCGACCGCGCCGCCGGTTGCGGTGGTCTCATGCGCCCGGTGGCACTCGACTACCGACCACGTAAGGGCCAGCTGCTGGTTCATCGCTGCGATCGATGCGGCCGGATCCAGCCCAATCGGGTCGCCGTCGATTGCGAGCAGCCGGATGACCTCGACGTACTCCTGCGAGTAGCACACGGCCTCGGTTAGGCCCGCTGCCCGAGGCCTAGGGGGGCATTCCCCTCGGACCATCGGCGGCGTCTCTGATCCGTCGGCTACTCCTGACCGTGTCGGAGTTCCTCGACTACGACGAGCATTTCCGACGGATTCGACACGTGGCGACTGCGCCGGGCGGTCCGGATGTGCGTCGCCAAACGCGCACATCGTGCGTCAATCCGGACCGGACCTAGCGGGACGGCTGGCTCCACTCGTGCACGCTCCCTTCGTGCAGACCGGCGTAGATCCGGTCTCGCAGCGCGTTGGCCTCGGCCGCGGTGAGCGTGCGGTCCAGATCGCGCAGTACCACCCGCAGCAGCACGTTCTTCTGGCCGGGCCGCAGACCCATCCGGATCCGGGAGGACTCCGGAAGGTCCTGGTAACCGGTCTCGCTGCGCACGCTGATCTCCTCAACCACCGCCGCATCCGTGCCGAGCAGCTCCCTGACCCGGTCACCGAGCAACTCCGGATCCAGGTCGGCGGCAACCGCGAGCGACAGGTCGCGCCGCGCGGAGGGCATCGCCGAGACCGGCCGGTAGGGCTCCAGGTCGGTCAGCTGCGCGGCGACCCGCGGGTCCTTCGACCGCAGCAGCCGGATGTCGTCGATGCCCTTGGCCAGCATGGTCAGCCGGTCCAGTCCCAGGCCCATCGCCAGCCCACTCGCGGACGCCGGTAGTCCGGACCCGCCGAGCACCTCCGGATGAGCCAGCCCGCATTCGCCGATCTCGACGTCGCCGTCCGGGGCTCGCACGTAGATCTCCCGGCCGGCCAGCGTGTACGGATGCGGGTTCGGCACGGTGTACCAGGGTCGGCCCGGCAGCGCGGCGGCCACCACCGTGCCGATCATCTCGACCAGATCCGGCTCGGCCAGCGCCGGCCCGGCGTCGCGGATCCGCCACAGGTCGCTCTGATGCGGTTCCCCGACGTGGTGGCGGTCGATGACGTCCCGGCGGTAGCACATGCCCGGAACGCTGTAGATGACCTCACCCAGGCGGTCGATAGCGTGCCGAGTCAGCAGCGCCGGAATCCCTGCCGAGGTATGCGAGCGGAGCATCCGCTCCGCGTCGAGATATCGGCTGTACCGGCGGTCCCGGGTCACCGCGTCAGCGTCGAAACGCAACCGGTCGTAGTTGTCGGCAACCGAAACGATGCGGCTGCCGTAGTCGCGCCGTACCGGCAGGCCGGTTCGGCCCGACAGCGCTGTCTCGAGAGCGGTGACAATGTGCTGAATTGCGTGCTCTCCGGCGGTGGGATCGGTGAGATCCCGCAGCGCCAGCGCGCGTTCGAGCTGGCCGGGCGTGATCGTGGTGGACGTGTCGTCGGTTTGGATGGTCATGACGAGCTCCTCGCAGGTGGTCCGGGTGGCGGGGTAGGCATACGAAAGCCCCCGGCGGACCGGGGGCTGGTACGCACGCACCTGCGAGGGTGCGGTCCTCGAGCGTCAGTGCGCCGTCATCGGCCCCGCGGTCATCCGGGGGCGGCTAAATCGACGTGCGCGCCTAATCACCATTCCAGTATCCGTGCCCGACTCGTCGGGTGGCAACCGAAATGGGCGCCGACACGGCGACGGCCGGCAGCCGAGCTCAGACCCCGACCGGATGCCAGACCGTTTTGGTCTCGACGAAGTTGACGATCCGGTCCAGGCCCTCGGTGTCCGCACTGGTCCAGGACGGCTCCTTCGTCGGCGGCCGTTTGACCCGCTTGAGATTCTCCGCGGCGGCCTGTTCCAGGTCGGAGCCGAGCTCCTCGAGCCCCGCAACCCCGGTCAGGTCGATCCCGTTCACGTCCATGTGCGAGGCGAGCCACGGCGTCACCTCGGCGACCCGGCCGGTCAGCAGGTTCACCACGCCACCGGGCAGATCGGAGGTGGCCAGCACCTCGGCGAGTGTGATCGCCGGTAGCGGCCGCTGCTCGCTGGCCAGCGCGACCGCGGTGTTGCCGCTGACGATCACCGGCGCGAGCACCGACACCAACCCGAGCAGGGACGAGTGCTGCGGCGCGACGACCGCGACTACGCCGGTCGGCTC
>DATFRM010000475.1:0-4116 GCA_035263265.1 Actinomycetes bacterium | reverse complement strand
GCGGGCTGCCGGTGGTGGTCGGGGGCGATGGCGACCCGACCAAGCGGGGTGTGGTCGCCACCGCCTCGTACGAGGCCAGGAAGTACGGCGTCCACTCCGGGGTACCGCTGCGGACCGCGGCCAAGCGATGCCCGGACGCCGTCTTCCTGCCGGTAGACAAGGATGTGTACGAGGCCGCGTCGGCCGAGGTGATGGCGGTGCTGCGGGAGTTTCCCGGCCCGCTAGAGGTGCTCGGCTGGGACGAGGCGTTCCTCGAGGTGGACAGCGAATGGCCGGAGGAGGTTGCTCGCCGCGTCCAGACTGAGGTGCGGCAGCGGACCCAGCTCGAATGCTCGATCGGCATCGGCGGCAACCCGCTGCAAGCCAAGCTCGCCACCGGATTCGCCAAGCCAGCCGGCCTGTTTCGGCTCACCTCGGCGAACTGGTATCAGGTGCTCGGCGATCGGCCGCCGGATGCGCTGTGGGGGATCGGCGCCAAGACCGCCAAGCGGCTGGCCGAGCTCGGCATCACCACGGTGCGCGAGCTGGCGGGCGCGGATGCGACCGAACTCGCCGACAGCCTCGGGCCGACGCTCGGTCCGTGGTACGTACGGCTCGCTCGCGGCCAGGACCGGTCGGCCGTGGTCGCCACCCCGTACCTGGCTCGCTCCCGCAGCCGCGAGCACACGTTCCAGCGGAATCTGACCGACTGGAGCGAGGTGCGGACCGAGGTCGACCGGCTGGCCAGGCAGGTTGCCCTAGACGTGGCCGCGGAGGGCCGGCCGGCAGTGCGGATCGTGGTCAAGGTGCGGTACGCGCCCTTCATCACCCGGACTCGCGGTGCGGCGCTGTCCGAGCCCACCGGCGACGAGGCGGCGCTCGCGGCCGCGGCGCTCGCCGCGCTCGACCGGTTCACGCCCGGGCGGCCGGTGCGCCTGCTGGGGGTCAAAGCCGAGTTCGCCGAGAGCAGGTGACGGCGCCGATGCCGGTCGTCGCGCGTCGGCAGTACCGATCAGCCGGCCTCGTCCGGCAGCTGCAGCTCCAGCCAGCGCATCCCCTGCAGGTCGAGGTAGGCGCGCTGCGGCGTGCGGACCAGCCGTAGTAGGACCGCGTCGCAGCTCCGGCAGCGGGCCACCAGGCCGGGCGCGTGCTGGTACACCCGGGTCTCGGCCACCGCCACGGTCTGGCCACAGCCGGCACATTGAGTCCGTGCCACGGTCAGGTCGATCGCGAAGATCTCGCGCAGCCCGCCGGCGAGCATGTTTCCGTCGATCCAGGTCTCACTCATCGGGGGCCTCCTCCGGTCGGTCCGAAGCGCTCGGTCTTGATTCGATGCGGGGCGTGGCCCTGGTCGACCAGCAGCCTGGACGCCGTCTCCACGAACCCGGTCGGCCCGCAGACGAACGCCAGCGGCTCCCGGTCCGGCGGCCAGGCAGCCGCCGCCAGTGCGGCGCCGTCGAGCCGGCCCGGCGGACTTGGCCAGCCGGCCGGGGTGGACCGGGTGTATACGTAGTTGATCTCTAGTCCGTCATCCGTGCCGGCGCGGGCCAGCCGCGCGAGCTCGGCCGCATAAATCACGTCATCCGGCCCGCGGCTGGAGTAGATCAACCGGAATGGCGCCCGGTTGCCGGTGACGGCCCGGGTCCTGATCATCGCCATCAGCGGCACGACGCCGGAACCGCCGCCGACCAGCAGCACCGGCGCCGACTCGGCCGGCGACCAGGTGAAGTAACCGCCGACCGGGCCGCGCAGCTCGAACTGGTCACCTGGCTCGGCGAACTCGGTCAGGTACGGCGACACCTCGCCGTCGGCGACCCGCTGCACGGTGAGCTCGACCCGGCCGATCTCGGATGCGCTGGCGATGGAGTAGCTACGCTGGGTCGAGTAGCCATCCGCGGCGGTAAGCCGGACATCGACGTGCTGGCCGGGCAGATGTCCCGGCCATTCGGGCACATCCAGGGCCAGCGTCCGGGCGGTGGCGGTCTCCGTCCTGGCCGACTCGACGGTCGCCACGTGCCAGGTCAGTCGCCCCAGTACCGCTGCTCGAGCCATGGGTCGCCGTAGTTGTGGTAGCCGAGGCTTTCCCAGAAGCCGGGCTCGTCGTCGTGCCGCAGCTCGATCGCGCGCACCCACTTCGCGCTCTTCCACAGGTACAGATGCGGCACCAGCAGCCGGGCCGGACCGCCGTGCTCAGGTTCGAGCGGTTCGCCGTCGTACCGGTAGGCGATCCAGGCCTGGCCGTCGACCAGGTCCTCAAGGGGGAGGTTCGTGGTGTAGCCGCCGTAAGAGCGCACCAGCGCGAACTCGGCCGCGGTTTCCACCTCGGCGAGCAGGGTCTCAATCGCGACGCCGTCCCAGTGGGTGCCGAGCTTGGACCACTTGGTCACGCAGTGCAGATCAACATTGACCGATACGGCCGGCAACGCCAGCAGATCGGACCAGGACCAGCTGTGCCGCGCGCCGGACTCGGTGATCACCGTCAGCTCCCAGCTGTCGGTGTCGATGCGCGGCGTTGGGCCCGCCGACAGGACCGGGAAGTCTTCGGTCAGGTATTGGCCGGGGGGTAGCGACGGATCGGACCGGCCTCGACCGGTGAATCCCCGCGAGATCACGCTCACGCCGTCATACTCGCACAGCGGGCCGAATGGTCCAGGTGATTGCAAACGAGGGGGTGCGCGAAATTGGCCGAATGGCGTTTCGACGGAATGCGGGCGCTCTATATCAACTGCACGCTCAAGCGCGCGCCGGCGGTCAGCAATACCCAGGGCCTGATCGACCGCAGCCGATCGATCATGGATCGGCATGGCGTGGCCACCGAGCTGATCCGGGCGGTGGACCACGACATCGCCACTGGGGTATGGCCGGACATGACCGAGCACGGCTGGGCCACCGACGAGTGGCCGCAGCTGTACCAGCAGGTGCTGGCCGCGGACATCCTGGTGCTGTGCGGGCCGATCTGGCTCGGTGACAACAGCTCGGTGATGAAACGCATGATCGAACGGTTGTACGCCTGCTCCTCGCTACTCAACGAGGCCGGCCAGTACGCCTATTACGGCCGAGTCGGCGGCTGCCTGATCACCGGTAACGAGGACGGCATCAAGCACTGTGCGATGAACGTGCTGTACAGCCTGCAGCACCTGGGCTACGTGATCCCGCCGCAGGCCGACGCCGGATGGGTGGGTCCGGCCGGGCCGGGTCCGTCCTATCTGGACGAGGACTCGGGCGGGCCGGAGAACGACTTCACCAATCGCAACACCACATTCATGACCTGGAACCTCATGCACCTGGGGTGGATGATCAAGCAGGCGGGCGGGATCCCGGCCTACGGCAACCAGCGCTCGGAGTGGGCGGCGGGTAGCCGCTTCGATTTCGAGAACCCCGACTACCGCTGAGCGAAAGCGGACCGTCGATCGGGTCAGCGGTCGAGGTGCAGTTGCTGGCCGACTGCGTAGGCCCGGGCCAGCCAGTCCAGCACCTCGGCGTCCACCTGATCGGCGCGGTCGAGCCGGAAGGCATGCAGGACGTTGCGCGGTGAGTAGGTCTCGATCCGGGTGAACCGCGGGCTGTCCAGCCGCTCGGCCAGCACGACGTGGCCGTTGAGCCAGTGCCGGCGCGGGGTGAACGCGGCGAAGCTCATCCGGGCATGCAGTGCGATCCGGGACTTCTCGGCCAGTACCGTTACCGGGCCGAGCCGTTCGACCGAGGTGAGGATCCGGGCGAAGATCTCTCGAACTTCGGGGTCGCAGCCGGCGAAGTGCGCGTCCAGCTCGCCGAGCTGGGCGCAGGTGTGGGTCTGGTTGCGGTTGGCGAAGCTGCGCCCGCAGCGTGGACAGCGCCACATCCGCCCGGCTCCGATCATTCCCCAGAGCTACCACATCCCGACCCCGCGACCCGATCCGTACCATTCAGGCATGCCGTCCCCACCTAGCCAGCCCGACCTTGGTGCGTGCATCGAATTAGCGATCACCAACGCGTACGTCAGCAACGCGGTCGACCGCGAGGTCGTGCGCCGTGGCCTGTCGGTCACCCAGGCCGGGCTGTTGCGGATCATCGACGCGTACGGACCGGTGACCCCGTCCGAGCTGGAGCGGCGCACGGCGTTGGCACCGAGCACGTTGCGCGACCGGACCACCGTGC
>DATFRM010000474.1:0-3002 GCA_035263265.1 Actinomycetes bacterium | reverse complement strand
GGGCGATGGCCGGGCTAAGCGACGATCGGCGGCTGCGCCCGCTGTTCGACCTGGCCACCGAGCGGTTCCTGACCGTGCCTGAACCGCGGCTGGTCGTGCTGGCCGATACCCCGCGGCTGTTCCGGGCGGTCCGGATCGAGCTGGCCGAGCCGGACGAGCCGGCCGCAGGTGGCGCCAGGTAAAGCGGCGTTGACTGTGCGATGCGGTACCGCCACGATTGCTTCCCAACAATCTTCCTGACGGGAGGTCCGGGGGATGGATCGCTCGCACCCGGTCGCCTACGCGATCCGGCCGGGCCTGATCTGAGCCATGACCAGGAAGGAGCGACGGTGGCGGGGCTCGACGTGAGCGCGCTCGACTTGCACGGTCAGACCACCGCACGGTTCAACTCCAGCTGGACCTTGGTCAACCGTCGGGTGGAGCCGGAGCGCGGGTGTGAATGTCCGGAGGGCGAGATGTGCTTCCGGGTTACCGGCGTGGTCAGATCCAAGTTCCGAGCCACCGTGACCATCAGGATGCCCGCGGTACCGCCGGGCCTGAGCCCGTGTCAGCGCCGCCGGATCCACGCGTTCATCAACACAGTGCTGTTCAGCCACGAGCGCGAGCACCGATCGAGGCTGCAGAGCTACGACGGGGTCGTAGACACCCCGATCGACGTAACCGGATGTTGGCCCAGTGCGGTACGGATGGAGCTGCAGCTGATCCATGACGCGGTGGACAGCCGGCGCCGGGATGCCGCTCGCGACCGTTCGGCCGAGATCGATCCGTTCGTCCCCGAGCTTGATCTCGACTGCGACTAGCGCGCCGGGCAGGTCCAGACTGGACATATGCCAGGCTTACCGGAGCTGATCAGGCCGATGCTGGCGGTGCCGGGTCCGCTACCGTACGCCCGCCGGGACCACGAGTTCGGCTACGAGCTGAAGTGGGACGGGGTGCGGACGGTCGGGTACTTCGGCGGCGGCCGCCCCCGGCTGATGTCGCGCAACGACCGGGACGTGCTGGTCAGCTACCCGGAGCTGGCCGAGCTCGAGGTCGCGGTCGGCAGCCAGCGGCTGGTGCTCGACGGTGAGATCGTCGCGCTCGAATCCGGACGGCCGAGCTTCGGACAACTGCAGCAGCGGATGCACGTCGCCGACCCGAAGCAGGCCGCGCGCCTGGCGGCCACCAGGCCGGTGAACTACCTGTTCTTCGACCTGCTGTTCATGGATGGCCGGGAGCTGACCGGGCTGCCCTACACGGCGCGGCGCGAGTTGCTGGAAGCGCTCGAGCTGCGTGGACCACGCTGGGATACCCCGCCCTACTTCGAGGGCGGCGGCCACGATGCGCTCGAGGTGAGCCGGATGCAGGGGCTGGAAGGAGTCGTGGCCAAGCGGCTGGACTCGGTGTACCAACCCGGGAGGCGCTCGTCGGACTGGATCAAGGTCAAGATCTTCCTGAGTCAGGAGGTCGTGATCGGTGGCTGGAAGCCCGGGCAAGGTAGCCGTAGCAGGACGTTCGGCTCGCTCCTGATGGGGATTCCCGACCAGAAGGGCGGGCTGGACTACGTCGGTCATGTCGGCAGCGGCTTTACCGAGCGCGTACTCGCCGACCTGCAGGCCCGGCTCCGGGCATTGGAACAGCCGGGCTCGCCGTTCACCTCGGAGGTTCCGGCCAAGGACGCCAAGGACGTGCACTGGGTGCGGCCGGAACTGGTCGGCGAGGTGGCGTACGGCGAGTGGACACCGGACAGCCGGCTGCGGCACCCGTCCTGGCGCGGGCTGCGGCCGGACAAGGATCCCGGCGCGGTCGTTCGGGAGTAGACGCCGCTCCGGTGCTTCAATGGGCGCCGTGCGCAGGTACGCGATCGCCGGATTCGCGCTGGCGTTGCTGTCGGCCGGATGCGGCGGGAACGGAGGCGAGGTGAGTTCCACCGCTCCGGCCGCCATCACGGTCACAAGCACGGCATTCGCTGAAGGCGAGCCGATCCCGACGGTGTACTCCTGCCGCGGCCGCAACGTCTCACCGCCGCTGAGCTGGTCCGGGGTCCCGGCGGAGGCGACCGCACTCGCGCTGGTCGTGGACGATCCGGACGCACCGCGCGGCACGTTCACGCACTGGGTCGTGGTCGATTTCGCGCCGACCACGACGTCGCTGGGAGAGGGCGAGGCGCCGCCGAGCGGGATCCAGGCCAAGAACAGCGCCGGCAACCCCAGCTACATGGGGCCGTGCCCGCCAAGCGGCACCCATCGCTACCGCTTCACGGTGTATGCGCTGTCCGACCGGACCGGCCTGAAGGCCGGATCCGGTCTCGACGCGGCGCAGCACGCGATCGCCGACCACGCGATCGCCCAAGGCACGCTGACCGGCACGTTCGCGGCCTAGGGGCGCTTGAGTATCTCGTGCCCACCGATCCGACGCCAGATGATATGCGGCTCATCTGGACGCTGCTCCGGGCCGTACTGCACTGTGGCCCGTCCGTCCGGGGCCCAAGTCAGTTCCCAGATGTCCTGGTGGCTCAGGACCTTCTTGACGCGAAGACCCTTTTGGAAGCCGACCCCGCGCCGAAGATCGTCGACGAACTGCGTCACGGCGCGTTCGAATGCAACTCGCTCCGAGGATGTGAGTCTTGCCAGGTCAGCCGCGAATGCGGCAACCCATTCGAACGTCGGCATGGCTTCTCACGCTTCGCTTACAGCGCGCAGGAAATCGTTTGTCGAAACCGCTATCCGTGGGCGAGTGCGACCGCGGCGGCGGCACGGCCCGTGCGAACCGCGCCTTCCATGTATCCGCACACCCACTGGTCCGAGCCGCACACGTAGAACGGCGGCTCGTGCGTGCCGTGCAGCGGGCCGACCGCCAGCACGTCACCGGGTCGCCAGCCGGTGATGTACCCCTGCGTCCACGGGTCGGTGGCCCATCGGCGGAAGTACACCTCCTGTGGAGTGCGCGCCTTCGGCCCGAGCGCGCCTGCCATCTCCTCGATCAACTCGCCCTGCAGCACCCGCGGCGCGGTGGTCAGGAAT
>DATFRM010000473.1:0-5177 GCA_035263265.1 Actinomycetes bacterium | reverse complement strand
GCGCCGGCTGGACTGATTCAGGCCGCGCACCCGCTGCCATGCCTGGCCGTCGCGAGCATCGCCGCGGGCTTCGCCGCGACCTCCGGACGCAGCGCGCTGGACTGCCTGGCCATCGGCGGTACCGTCCTGGCCAGCCAGCTGGCGATCGGCTGGGACAACGACTATCTCGACCGGGATCGGGACACTGCGGTCGGCAGGCGGGACAAGCCGCTGGTGACCGGAGCGGTATCGGCCGGCACAGTTCGCGCTGCCTCGGTGACCGCCGCCGTGGGCTTCCTCGTCTCGCTGGCCTGGTATCCGATTGGGGCTGCCCTGGCGGCGGTGCTCGCAGCGGCGGCCGCAGCCGGATACAACCGCGGGTTGAAGGCCACCCCGCTGTCGCCGCTGCCGTACGCGGTCAGCTTCGGGCTGCTGCCCGCCTTCGTCACGTTGAGCGACGATCCGGCCGGCTGGCCCCCGGCTTGGATCACGGCCGCAGCCGCACTGCTGGGCGTCGGTGCGCACTTCGCGAACGCCCTGCCCGACATCGGCGACGACCTCGCAACCGGAGTGATCGGGCTGCCGGCCCGGCTCGGGCCGCGCCTGGCCGCCTTGGCCGCCGCGGGCTGTCTGGCGGTGGCCGGAGTGTTGCTGTCGGTCGGGGCTGGGCTGCTCGCGCATCCGGCCGGGATCGCGCTGCTCGCGGTCAACCTGCTGCTGTCGGCCGCGATCGCCGGCTGGGCACTGATCCCCGGGCGCCGGTCCAAGGCGCCGTTCCGGCTGGCGGTAGCGGTCGCGGTACTGGACGTGGTGCTGCTGCTCGGCAGTGGCCGAGTCCGTTAGTGCAGCGGTCCGGCTGATCGGGCGGAGATCGGATCGCTACGCTTGGTCGCCGTCCGTGCTGGTCGTCGACCGATCTGGTCGCCGACCGTTCGGCTTCAGAAGGAGCGTCTGGTCATGATCCGTTCGCGCCGCGTAGCACTCCGCGGTGGACTGCTCACCGTGCTCGCTCTGAGCACGATCGCCTTACTGACCGCCTGCGGCAGCAGTCCCAAGACATTCGGTGTGGGTTCCGACTACCCCAATGCCGAGGTCGGCTCGATGACGGCGCGGTCGGTGGTGCTGGTCACCTCTCTGGACGGCACGAACGCGAACGTCGTGATGACGTTGGTCAACCACGGCGCCGAGGGAGACACGCTGCGGCAAGTGACCGCGAGCCGTAGCGGTCAGGTCGGCGGCCCGCAAACGTCGGCATTCATCGAGGTTCCGCCTGGCGGCGCGATCAACGTCGGCTCGCCCGGGCAACCCTCGGTCGTTATCGGCGGGATCGACGCATTGGCGAAGCCGGGCGAGACCGTCGAACTGGAACTGCTGTTCGACACCGCGGGAAGCGCCACGGTCACCACCGTCGTACAGTCGCCCACCGGGTTCTACGCCTCGTACGCGCCAACCGCGCCACCACTCTCACCGACCCCCGTCGGTAGCCCGAGCCCAGGCGGAACGCCCAGCCCAGGTGGAACGCCGAGCCCAACCGGATCCGCCTCCCCGACCGGGATGCCGCCCGAAACCGGCCCGGCGACCTAGCTGCCTGCGGTCTAGGGCTCGAACTTGTAGCCGAGGCCGCGCACCGTGACGATATGCCGCGGGCTGGCCGGATCCGGCTCGATCTTGGCGCGCAGGCGCTTGACGTGCACGTCGAGGGTCTTCGTGTCGCCGACGTAGTCCGAACCCCAGATCCGGTCGATGAGCTGCATCCGAGTCAGCACCCGGCCCGAGTTACGCAGCAGGAACTCGAGCAGCTCGAACTCCTTGAGCGGTAGCTGAACCGGGTTGCTGTTGACGGTCACCACATGCCGCTCCGCATCCAGCCGGACCGGACCGGCTTCGACCGTCGAGACGGATAACGTGTCCGGCTCGCCCTGCCGCCGCAGCACCGCGCGGATCCGGGCCACCAGCTCGCGCGACGAGAACGGCTTGGTCACGTAGTCGTCCGCGCCGAGCTCGAGGCCGACCACCTTGTCCACCTCGCTGTCCTTGGCGGTCAACATGATCACCGGCACGTTGGACCGCTGCCTGATCTGCCGGCAGACCTCGGTCCCCGGTAGGCCGGGCAGCATCAGGTCGAGCAGCACGAGATCAGCACCGCTGCGCTCCATCTCGTCCAGCGCGCCCGGCCCGGTAGTGGCGACGGCGACCTCGAATCCCTCCTTGCGGAGCATGTAGGAGACCGCGTCGACGATGGACTCCTCGTCTTCGACGACCAGTAGTCGGGTCACGATGTGGCCTCCCGTACCTGTTGGGCGTGCATGTCCCCGAGCAACGGCAATGCGATGGTAAACGTGGATCCGGAGCCCTCGACGCTCCAGACTCGGACCTCGCCCCCGTGGTTGTGCACCACGTGCTTGACGATGGACAGGCCAAGCCCGGTCCCGCCGGTGGCCCGGGAGCGGGCCGGGTCGATCCGGTAGAACCGCTCGAAGATCCGCTGCTTCTCCCGCTCGGGGATGCCCAGGCCCTGGTCGCTCACGGTGATCTCTACGGTATGTCCGTCGGTGCCCACCCCGATCGCTACCCGGGTGTCCTCCTGACTGTAATTGACCGCGTTCTCGACGATGTTGCCCAGCGCGGTGGCCAGTTGCCGTTCATGGCCGAGCACCTTCAGGCCCTGGATCCCGCCGGCGTGCACGTCGATCCGGTTGGCCGCGGCGATCGCTCGGGTCCGATCGATCGCGGACTGGACGAGATCGTCGACCAGTACCGGTTCCGGCCGATCGTTCGCTTCCCTGGACTGCAACCGGGACAGATCGATCAGCTCTTGCACCAGTTCGTTGAGCCGCAGCGACTCGCTCTGCATCCGGTCGGCAAAACGGCGCACCGCCGCCGGGTCGTCGCTGGCGCTGCCGACCGCCTCGGCCAGCAGGGCAAGCGCCCCGACCGGGGTCTTCAGCTCGTGGCTGACATTGGCGACGAAGTCGCGCCGGATCGCCTCCAGTCGCCTGGTCTCGGTCCGATCTTCGACGAGTACCAGCACAAGACGGGCGCCGAGCGGGGCCACCCGTGCCGACATCGCCAGCGGCGGTTCGTGTCGTTTGCCGGAGGGCAAGTCAAACTCGGCTTCCCTGATCTCGCCGTCCCGGCGGACCGCCCTGGCCAGCTCGAGCAGTAGAGCCACCAGCACCCGATCGCCCTGAACGAGGCCGAGTGCATACGCGGTGGGGCTCGCCTTGATCACGGTGTCGGTCTCGTCGAGCACGACGGACGAGGAGGGCAGCACCGCGAGCACATTGCTGACCGCCAACGGCAGCACCGGCTCGGGCGGCGGCGCCGGGGCGACCCGATCCCGCTCGCTGAACCGGAATCCCATCCCGGCGGCGAAGCCGGTGATCAGACCAGCGCCAGCCGCCACGATCCCGGCGGAAATGACCGCATCCACTCAGCGATCCGCGACGCGACCCGTACTGCTGCTCACGGCATGATGGTAGATCGCAGGCCCCGGCATCCAGCTAGTTGATCACTTCGGGCTCCGCAATGCTCCATTGATGTTCATGTCCGGTATCCGAGGCGTTCACCGACGGACGGCAAGCCCGTTTGTACTCCCCGCATAACTTTGCGGGACACTAGGAACACCCCTACCCGGCGGAGTCGTTCATGCGTGACGTCTATCACGAAGAGCTCGACGCGATCAGCGACCAGCTGGTCGAGATGACCAGGCTGGTGAGTTCTGCGATGAGCCGCGCCACGACGGCTTTGCTGGATGCCGACCTGAAGCTCGCGGAGAGCGTGATCGAGGGTGATGAGGCGGTCAACGAGGTCCAGCACTCGCTCGAGAACTCGGCGTTGCAGCTGATGGCGCGGCAGCAGCCGGTGGCCGGTGACTTGCGCACGCTTGTCGCCAGCCTGCGGATGAGCGCCGATCTGGAGCGGATGGGCGACCTCGCATCGCACATCGCCAGGGTCACCCGCCGCCGCTACCCGGCGTCCGTGGTGCCGCCGGAGCTGCGCTCCACCATCCTGCAGATGGGCCACGTCGCCGAGCGCATCGTGGCCAAGGCCGGCAGCGTGATCGCGCGCAAGGACGCCGAGGTCGCGCTCGAGCTCGCCCACGACGACGACGAGATGGACAAACTGCACCGCGAGCTCTACCGGACCATCCTCTCCCCGGAGTGGACGCATGGTGTGGAGACCGCAGTCGACGTAAGCCTGTGCGGCCGCTACTACGAGCGCTACGCCGACCACGCGGTATCCACGGCCACCCGGGTGGTGTTCCTGGTCACCGGCCTCTGGGAACCGGAAGAGACCGAGCCGGTTGGCTAACGGCTAGCGCTTGCCCTGGTTGCGTACCGCCTCGATCGCGGCTTCGGCGGCGATCGGGTCCAGGTACTCACCGCCCCTGGTGACCGGGCGGTACGCGGGGTCCAGCCGGTAGAGCAGCGGGATCCCGGTCGGGATGTTCAGTTCGGCGATGTCCGCGTCGGAGATCTGGTCCAGATGCTTGACAAGCGCACGCAGCGAGTTGCCGTGCGCGGCGACCAGCACCACGCCGAACGCCCGTAGGTCCGGCACCACCCGGTCGTACCAGTACGGCAGTGCCCGGACCACGACATCGGCCAGGCACTCGGTGCGGGGGCGCACCTCGGGCGGCAGCGTGGCATAACGCGGATCGTGGAACTGGGAGTACTCGTCGTCCTCGGCCAGCGGTGGCGGTGGCACGCCGTAAGAGCGGCGCCACAGCTTGAACTGCTTGTCACCGAACTCGGCCAGCGTCTGCGCCTTGTCCTTGCCCTGCAGCGCCCCGTAGTGGCGCTCGTTGAGCCGCCAGGAGTTGCGTACCGGAATCCACATGCGATCCATGTCCTCGAGCACGATCCAAAGCGTCTTTATCGCCCGCTTGAGGACGGACGTGAAAGCCGAGTCGAACTGATAGCCACCGTCCTTCAGCAGCCGCCCCGCGGTTCTGGCTTCCGCCTCGCCTTTTGCGTTCAACCCGACGTCGGTCCAGCCCGTGAAGCGGTTTTCCTGGTTCCAGACCGATTCGCCATGCCGCAATAGAACCACTCTGTGCATGATCGACGCCTGTTCAATAAGGGTAGCTTCATGAATGTTGCATCAAGCGCCCTCCGCCGTATAGATCGTCGTCGGCGCAATCTTGCGCTAATATCGACGCCCGAGGGTCCGGTCCCCTGAGCGCCGGGATACGA
>DATFRM010000472.1:0-5668 GCA_035263265.1 Actinomycetes bacterium | reverse complement strand
CCAGCCGGGGCGCCGGATAGGCGCCGAGCGCACGGTCCCTGACCTGGACCAGTAGCAGGACGGTGGCCGGCTCGAGGCCGAGCTCGGCGGCGGCGGCCAGGATCGTGTTCAGATCGGCGGCCGACGGCGGGCCGCTTACTGGTACCGCGAGTATCGCCCGCGGTGCGCCGGCCAGCCGGGCGGCGACCTCGGCCGGCGTAGCCGGGAGGTCGGCAAAGCGCCGGTAGCCAGCGGCCCGACCCGAGTCGCGCGCCGGGCGCGCAGCTCCGCTGATCCGGTATCGGTGCTCGTTCACCGCGATCAACTCGGTCACCGTGAGCAGCCCGACCGGAGCGCCCTCCGGATCACGCAGCAACAGCTCGGAACCGACCGTTAGCTCTGCCGGTGCGGTACCGTCCCGGTCCAGGATCAGAACTGGGCCGTCGAGCGCGCCGCGCAGCACGAGATCGAGGTCGTCGACCTCGTCCGGCTCGAGATCGAGTCCGATCTCGGGTAGCGCGGCGGCGGCAGGCACCGGCCGATTCTCGCACGCAGCCACTCGAGGACGCCGATCGTGTTACGAGCCGCCCGGTCTTGGTTACGCTCCCGATAAGCGCCGCCCAGGCGCCGTGGAGATCAGGGAGCGGCGATGCGGGTCGTCACGATCTCATCCGCGTACGGAGCCGGCGGCAGCGTGGTCGGACCGAGGGTCGCCGACCTGCTCGGGCTGCCCTTCGTCGATCGGGCCATTCCGGAAGCGGTCGCGGCCGAGATCGGCTGCTCGCTCGAGTCCGCACTGATACACGACGGCCGTACCGAGACCGGACTCGGCCGGGTGCTGATGGCCACCGCGCGAATGCCCAACATCACCCTCGGCGGGCTGGAGAGCTACGTATCGCCGTCGGACCTGATGCCGGAGGAGGAGTACGTCCGCCAGACCGAGGCCTACATCACCTCGGTGGCCACCACGACCGGCGGCGTGATCCTCGGCCGAGCGGGCGCATTCGTGCTGGCCGACCACCCAGGCGCGCTACACGTCCGGCTCGACGGTCCGGTGGATGCGCGGGTCGCCCAAGCGGCCAGCCTGCACGGCCGGGACCTCGCGTCGGCCCGCAAGCGGATGCAGGAGAACGACCGGGCCCGCGCCTCCTACGTGCAGCATTTCTATCGCGCCGACACGAACGAGCCGCGGCACTATCACCTGGTGATCGACTCGACCGCGCTGCCGCTGGAGGCAGTGAGCGATCTGATCGCTGACGCGGCTCGAGCCATGGACCCGGCACCGGCCTCCTGAGCTCTCGGCCCGTGGCACGATCATCGCTATGCCCAGCGCGCCGAGCGTTTCGTACTCGATAACCGTCCGGCTCGAGGCCCCGGCCCGGGGCAACGCGGCCAGCCGGCTCACCCACGTGGTGGAGTCGGCCGGCGGGGTCGTGACCGCGCTGGACGTGACCGCGTCCGGGCATGAGCGATTGCGGATCGACGTCACCTGCCAGGCGATCGACACCGCGCACGCCGACCAGCTGGTAGAGGCGATGCGCGGCATCGACGGCGTCACCGTCGGCAAGGTCAGCGACCGCACGTTCCTGATGCACCTCGGCGGGAAGATCGAGATGTCGGCGAAGGTGCCGATCCGCAACCGGGACGACCTCTCGCTGATCTACACGCCGGGGGTCGCGCGGGTCTGCCAGGCGATCGCGGCCAATCCAGAGGACGCCCGACGGCTGACGATCAAGCGCAACTCGGTGGCGGTGGTCACCGACGGCTCGGCGGTACTCGGGCTGGGCAACCTCGGCCCAAGCGCCGCACTGCCGGTGATGGAGGGCAAGGCCGCGCTGTTCAAGCGGTTCGCGGGTATCGACGCCTGGCCGATCTGCCTGGACACCCAGGACGTGGACGAGATCGTGCGGACCGTCCAGCTCATCGCGCCCGGCTTCGCCGGGATCAACCTCGAGGACATCTCCGCGCCGCGCTGCTTCGAGGTCGAGTCGCGGCTGCGCGAGTTGCTGGACATCCCGGTCTTCCACGACGACCAGCACGGGACCGCGATCGTGGTGCTGGCCGCGCTCACCAACGCGCTGCGGGTAGTGGGAAAGGCCCTCTCCGAGGTTCGGATCGTCATGGTCGGTGCCGGCGCCGCCGGGACTGCGATCCTGTCGCTGTTGTTCGATGCCGGCGCGCGCGACGTCATCGTGGCCGATCGGTATGGCCTCATCCATCGAGACCGGCCGGGTCTGACGGCGGACCTGCGATGGGTGGCCGATCGCACCAATCTCCGCGGCATCACCGGCGACCTCACGACCGCGCTCGTCGGTGCCGACGTGTTCATCGGCGTATCGGCGCCGGACCTGCTCACCGGTGCGGACATCGCCACGATGGCACCGGGCGCGGTGGTGTTCGCACTGGCCAACCCGGTCCCCGAGGTCGATCCGGAGGCGGCCAGCGAGTACGCGGCGGTGGTGGCCACCGGCCGATCCGACTTCCCGAACCAGATCAACAATGTGCTGGCATTTCCCGGGATCTTCCGTGGCCTGCTTGATGCCCGCAGCCACCGGATCACACCGGCGATCCTGCTGGCGGCGGCACATGCGCTGGCCGCCGCGGTCTCCGACGACGAGCTCAACGCGAACTACATCGTGCCGAGTGTCTTTCATCCCGATCTAGCTCAGGTGGTTGCACTGGCGGTGCGCCAGACCGCAATGATGGATGCATGAGCGCACGGCTAACCGGTCGGCTCCTGGTTGCCACCCCGCTACTGGTCGACCCGAACTTCCGGCGGACCGTGGTGCTCATCCTCGACCATGACGAGGACGGCTCCCTCGGGGTGGTGGTGAACCGGCCCACGACGATCGATGTGGCCTCGGTGCTCGAGCAGTGGGCGGAGCTGACGACCGCGCCGGGCGTCGTTTTCCAGGGCGGCCCGGTCGCCCTGGACAGTGCGCTTGGTCTGGCCGCCATCACCGGCGCCGACGGCCGGGTGCCGGTGGAGAAGGTCAACGGGGTCGGATCGCACGACCTCGACGGCTCGCTCGGTGCCGGCCCGGGAACTGCCGGCGACTCGGCCTCGGGGCCAGGTAGCGCCGATGCCGGCGTTACCGGCAACCCGGCCGACCGGGAGCCGTCGGACGGCGAGGCGCACAACGAGGACGAGGAGGACGAGCCGCTCGGCTGGCGGCGGGTCAGGGGCAGGATCGGTCTCATCGATCTGGACGCTCCGCCGCAGATCCTGGCTGCCGAGATGAGCTCGCTGCGCATCTTCGCCGGCTACGCGGGCTGGGGCGCTGGACAGCTGGAATCCGAGATCGACGAGGGTGCCTGGTACGTCGTCGATGCCGAGCTCGGGGACGCATTCGTCGCCCAACCCGAGGACTTGTGGCGGGCCGTGCTGCGCCGGCAACCCGGCGAGCTCGCGTTCGTTGCCACGTTCCCCGACGACCCCAGCGAGAACTGATCTGCTCGGGCCGCGACCTAGACTGTTCGGATGACCACACCGATGGAGCCGCTGGAGAGCCCGAAGGTCGAGAAACGGCTCGGCACGCTGGTCGACGAGCGGGTCAAGCCCAGCACCGGCGATGGCGACCATGAGCGGTTCGCGCACTACGTGCCGAAGGACAAGCTCGTCGAGGCCATGGTCAACGGCACTCCGGTGATCGCGTTGTGCGGCAAGGTCTGGGTGCCGAGCCGGGACCCAAAGCGCTTCCCGGTCTGCCCGGAGTGCAAGGAAATCTGGGAGCATCTGCCGCCCGGCGACGAGGGCGCGTCCGACTCGTGACCTCAGTCCGAGGACCCATCCGGTAACCGGACCACGGTCCGATGCGGCCGGTTGTCGCGACCACCTAGGCTGGCCGGGTGACGTCCCCGGCCCCCTCGACAGCTGCGAGCATGGCCGGGAGTCCCGGCATCCTCGCCCGGCAGTACCGGCCGGTGACATTCGGAATCCTGTCGTTCGTGCTGCTGTTCGCGTTCGAGGGCATGGGCGTGGCGACCGTGATGCCGCTGACCGTGGACGAGCTTGGCGGCCTTCCCTACTACGCCTGGTCGTTCACCGCCTACTTGATCGCCAGCATGTACGGGATGGTCATCTCCGGCGAGACAAGCGATCGGCGCGGGCCGCGTCCGTCGTTCATACTCGGCACCGGGCTGTTCGTCGCCGGGTTACTGATCGGTGGCGCCGCGCAGAGCATGTTGATGTTCATCGTGGCCCGCGTGATTCAGGGCGTTGGCGGCGGGATGGCGATCGTCGCGCTATACGTACTGGTCGGCCGGGTCTACCCGGATGACATCCGGCCGAAGATGTTCGCCGGGCTCGCCTACGCCTGGATCGTGCCTGGTCTGCTCGGTCCGTTCGTGGCCGGTTGGATCGCCGAGACCTGGTCCTGGCGCTGGGTGTTCCTCGGCGTGCCGATATTCGTGATCCCGGTGCTGTTCTTGCTGCTGCCGCGGCTTGGCGGCTTCGCACCGGACGAGGAGATCCCGCCGCGGGCGCAGCGTAAGAGGCTGGCCCTGGCCGCCGCGGTCGGCGCCGGACTGCTGCAGTACGCCGGCCAGCACCTGCGCTGGTACAGCCCGCTGATCGCGGCCGCAGCGTTCGCGCTGCTGGTGCCGAGCGTGCCGAAGCTGCTGCCGCGCGGGACGCTGCGCTTCCGCCGCGGCATTCCAACCATCGTGGCGATGCGGGGCGTGCTCGCCGGTGCGTTCTTCGGTGCCGAGAGCTTCGTGCCGCTGATGCTGGTCAGAGAGCGTGGTCTGTCCGCCCAGACCGCGGGGCTGGTGCTCACCGGAGCCGCGGTCAGCTGGTCCCTCGGCTCCTGGTACCAGGGACGGCAGCACCGGCGGCTGCGCCGTGATCAGCTGGTACCGCTCGGCTCCGCGCTGGTGGCGGTCTCGATCCTGTCCCTCACGTTGGTGCTGATCCCGGCCGTTCCGGCAATGCTGGCCGCACCGGCCTGGGCGACGGCCGCGGTCGGGATGGGGCTGTCGATCGCGAGCCTGTCGGTGTTGCTGTTCGAGCAGTCGCCGACCTCGGAACAGGGCACCAACTCGGCCGCCATCCAGGTCAGCGATGCGCTCGGCTCGATCGTGTTCGTGGGGCTGGCCGGGGCCATCTTCGCCGCGACCTACAGCACCGCCGGCAAGGCGACGTTCGTCGTGATCTACCTGGTGATGGCCGCGCTGGCAATCGCAGGCGCGCTGCTGGGAAGCCGGGTCCGGCCGATCGGCGCGGCGCGCGGCGCACCGGAGATCGCCCCGGCGGCGGCCTACTAGCCACCCCTGGGCAGCGGACTACTAGCCCCGCTGGGCCGCGGCTTCTCGTGCGCCGGGAAGCCGAGGTAGCTGCGGGCGATCATGCGGATCCACTGATAGACCGCATCCTCGTTCGGAGCCAGCGGCCCCGGCCTGAAGTGCGGCGAGGCCAGGCCGCGCTGCACCGACTCGCAGGCCGCCCAGTCCTGCCGGTTGGTGCGATCCCAGAACTCGACCGCGTACGTCGGGTCGGCCACGTCAGGCGGGAACAGCCACGCGCACTCCACCCAGGTGCGGTCCGGTGCGACCGGCACCAGCCGGTGCGTCATCACGTAGTCCGGGTGCAGCGAGAGCAACAGATTCGGGAACAACCCGAGATACAGCACGTGCCGCTGATCGACGCCCGGCAGCGGCACTCCGCCCGAGCGGCCGGACAGCGACATCG
>DATFRM010000471.1:0-10819 GCA_035263265.1 Actinomycetes bacterium | reverse complement strand
CCGTGCCGTTCGTGGAGCGGATGGAGCTGGCATATGCCGCGGCGGACTTCATGCTCGGCCGGGCCGGGGCGATGACGTGTGCCGAGCTCGCCGCCGTCGGGCTGCCGGCGGCATACGTACCGCTTCCAATCGGCAACGGCGAGCAGCGGCTGAACGCGGAGCCGATCGTGCAGGCCGGCGGCGGCCTGCTGGTGGCCGACGGCCAGCTGAACGCGGCCTGGATCGAGCGGGAACTGGTCCCGGTGCTTACCGATCCGGCTCGGCTGGCCGCGATGGGCGCGGCCGCGGCCGGTTGCGGGCACCGGGACGCCGACACGGTGCTGGTCCGGATGGTGCGCAAGGCGGCGGCCCGGGGCGCCGCAGCCGGCAACACCGGTGCGGGAGCAGCCGAGTGATAGTGCCGACGGACGGAACGATCCGGCCCGCCGAGTCGCTGGGCCGGGTGCACTTCATCGGCATCGGCGGCGCCGGCATGTCGGGGATCGCCCGGATCATGCGCAGTCGTGGCATCGCGGTGTCCGGCAGCGACGCGAAGGACTCGCCGGTTCTGGCCGAGCTGGCCGGTCTCGGCGCCGAGGTCTTCTCGAACCACGACGCGGAGCACCTGGGTGCGGCCGACACTGTGGTCGTCTCCACCGCGATCCGCGAGACCAACCCGGAGTACCTGGCCGCTCGGGAGCGCGGCCTGCTGATCCTGCCCAGGGCGGCCGCGCTGGCCGCGGTCATGGCCGGCCGCCGAACCGTCGCGGTCGCGGGCACCCATGGCAAGACGACGACCACCGCGATGCTCGCGGTCGTGCTGCGGGCCGCCGGCGCCGATCCGTCGTTCGTGATCGGCGGATCGCTGCAGGCCGGCGGCGAGGCCGCTTATGACGGCATCGGCGAGCTGTTCGTGGCCGAGGCCGACGAGAGCGACGCTTCATTTCTGGTCTACGCCCCGTTTGCCGCGATCGTGACCAACGTCGAGCCCGATCACCTTGACCACTACGGCACCGCGGAGGCGGTGACCAAGGCGTTCATCGACTTTGCCGACCGGATCATCTCGGACGGCTTCCTGGTTACCTGCGTGGACGATCCCGGCGCCCGGGTGCTGGCCGAGTCGGCGAGATCCCGGGGGATTCGGGTCTGGGGGTACGGCGAGTCGGCCGGCGCGGACGCGCACATCGGCGCGGTCACCCAGGACCGGACCGGCTGGGCGTTCACGCTGACGCTGCCCGGCCGGGCGCCGCTGCGGGCCTGGGTGCCGGAGCCCAAACGGCACGATGTGGCCAACGCCGCCGCCGCGCTCACCGTCGGGGCAGGTCTGGGCCTGCCGACGGACCGGCTGGTGGCCGGACTGGCCGCGTTCAGCGGCACCAAGCGCCGGTTCGAGCTCCGCGGCAAAGCCCGCGGCGTTCGGGTCTACGACGACTATGCACATCACCCGACCGAGGTGGCCGCGACGCTACGGGCCGCGCGTCGGGTGGCCGGTCTCGGCCGGGTGATCGCGGTGTTCCAGCCGCACTTGTTCAGCCGGACGAAGTTCTTCGCCGCCGAGTTCGGAGCCGCCCTGAGTCTGGCCGATCGAGTGGTGGTGCTCGACGTGTATCCGGCCCGTGAGGACCCGATTCCCGGCGTGACCGGCGCGCTGGTCGCGGATGCGGTGCCGCTGCCGGTCGGCAACGTCCGGTTTGTGGCCGACAAGGCGGCAGCGTCGGCCGTAGTCGCGGCCATGGCCGAGCCCGGCGACGTGGTGATCACGCTCGGCGCCGGGGACGTGACCGAGGTCGGTCCGGCCGTGCTCGCGCGACTCGAGGTGCCGTAATGGCCAGACTCGCGCCGGGCTTGCCGACGGCCGGCGACGTCCCGGACGCCGCCAGTGCGCAGGAGCGGTTCCAGGCCAGGCAGGCGGCCCGCCGTCGCGCCGAGCGGGCCCGTTGGTTCCGGCCGCTGCTCACGCTGGCCGTGCTCGTCGTGTTGGCCGCGGCCGGCTTCTGGGTGATCTGGTTCTCATCCTGGGTGACCTCGCGCGAGGTCACCGTGGTCGGCGCCCATCGGCTCAGCGCCGAGCAGGTGCGGACCGTCGCGGCGGTGCCGCTGGACGTACCGCTGGCCCGGATCGACCTCGACGCGATCGAGGCCAGGGTGCGCGCGATTCCGGGCGTGCGCGGGGTCGGTGCATCGCGCAACTGGCCGCACGGGATCCGGATCGCGGTCGAGGAACGGCAGCCCGCGGTCGCGGTGCCCGAATCCGGCGGCTTCCTGCTGGTGGACTTCGACGCGGTCGCGTTCCAGACGGTAAGCGCGCCACCCGAAGGCGTACCGCGTCTGCGCGCCAACCCGTCGGTGCTGCAGGCCGACACGGTACGGGCGGCGGTCACCATCCTGGGGGCGGTGCCGCGTGCGGTCCGTGGCCGGGTGGCCGAGGTGGTGGCGGCCAGCTCGGATGACGTCACGCTGGTCCTGCGGGACCGGACCCGTATCGTCTGGGGCAGCGCCGCGGACTCCGCGCGCAAGGCCGATGTGCTGCGCGCGCTGCTCCGGCGATCGGGCACGATCTACGACGTCAGCTCGCCGGATGCACCGGCAGTGCAGGACGGACCAGCAGCGCAGGAGGGACGATGAGTTACACCGGGACGGAGCGTGAGTTACTCGTCGAGTTCCTCGACTGGCACCGTACCGCCGTGCACCGCAAGCTGACCGGGCTGTCCGAGGCCGACGCGCGCCGCCGCCTGGTCGAATCCGTGACCACCCCGGCCGGCATCGTCAAGCACCTGGCCGAGGTGGAGCGCTGGTGGTTCCAGATGGTGCTAGCCGGCCGGCGCGACGTGCCGATGCTGTCAACTGAGGAGGACCCCGACGCGGACTTCCGGGTCGACGACGCCGACACGGTGGCGGGGTTGCTGGCGGGCTACGAAGCCGAGTGTGCGACATCCCGCGGGCTGGTCGCCGCGATCCCCGACCTCGGTTACCTTGCGCAGCGCAAGGTCCGCGGCAAGGAGTACAGCCTGCGCTGGATTCTGCTGCACATGATCGAGGAGACCGCCCGGCACAACGGTCACCTGGACATCCTGCGCGAGCAGCTGGACGGCGCGACCGGGGTGTAGGTCGCGGCCCGCACCCGGTCCGGAACGGCGGTGCGCGCGGGCGCGCTGAGCTGCAGTGATCGCGACACGCCGGGAAAACGCACGGTCTTTGACCCCTTCCCGGCCGACACCTACCGTGGCGCAGAAGGATCGAAAGGTCGACATAGCTCCAGACCTCTGGCTGAGGGTGAGGGCTCGCGAGCGGTTCGAGCAGGCGGGCCGCGGTGGCTGATACGGCGAGGTGAGAGGCACCGAGGTGGGCGCTCCCCAGAACTACCTGGCAGTCATCAAGGTGGTCGGAATCGGCGGTGGTGGTGTCAACGCCGTCAACCGCATGATCGAGGTCGGCCTCAAGGGGGTCGAGTTCATCGCCATCAACACCGACGCCCAGGCGCTGCTGATGTCTGATGCCGACGTCAAGCTGGACGTCGGGCGGGAGTTGACCCGCGGTCTCGGTGCCGGAGCGAACCCGGACGTCGGACGTACCGCGGCCGAAGACCACCGCGAGGAGATCGAAGAGGTACTCAAGGGCGCCGACATGGTGTTCGTGACCGCCGGCGAGGGCGGCGGCACCGGCACTGGTGGCGCGCCGGTGGTGGCCAGCATCGCTCGCTCGCTCGGCGCGCTGACGATCGGGGTGGTGACCCGGCCGTTCAGCTTCGAGGGCAAGCGCCGGCACAGCCAGGCCGACGACGGTATCGACCGGCTGCGGGACGAGGTCGACACGCTCATCGTCATCCCGAACGATCGGCTGCTGGCGATCTCCGACAAGAACATCAGCGTGCTCGACGCGTTCAAGTCCGCCGATCAGGTGCTGCTGTCCGGCGTGCAGGGGATCACCGATCTCATTACCACTCCTGGTCTGATCAACCTGGACTTCGCGGACGTCAAATCGGTGATGTGCGAGGCCGGTTCGGCGCTGATGGGGATCGGGAGCGGGCGCGGCGACGATCGCGCGGTCAACGCGGCCGAGATGGCGATCGCCAGCCCGCTACTCGAGGCTTCCATCGACGGCGCTCGTGGCGTTCTGCTGTCCATCGCGGGCGGCTCCGACCTGGGGCTGTTCGAGATCAACGAGGCGGCTCGGATGGTGGCCGAGGTTGCGCACCCGGAGGCCAACATCATCTTTGGTGCGGTCATCGACGACGCGCTCGGCGACGAGGTGCGGGTGACGGTGATCGCGGCTGGCTTCGACGGTGGCCAGCCGGCCCGGATGATCGATGGCTACCACCGGCGGATCAGGCCGGCCGACGCGGACTCCGGCATTGCCGAACCGGTGCCGGCCCCGCGCCGGTCGTGGAACGGCGACACCGCCGCAGTGGGAAGCCGCCCGATCATGTTCACCGATGACGACGATCTCGACGTTCCCGACTTCCTGAAATAGCGATCACGCAAGCGCGGTCGTCGGTCCGAACGACGGGTGCCGGTAACGTTCCTGCGTGTGATTCGCGGAACCCTCGGCCCGGGAATCCGGTACGCGTTCACCGACCGGAATGGCGGCCACAGCAGCGCGCCGTTCGGCAGCTGCAACCTGTCCACCCGAGCCGGCGACGACCCGGCCCGGGTCGCTGAGAACCGGCGTTCGGTCGCCGGCCGGCTCGGCATCGACCCGGACTCGGTCGCGTTCCTGCATCAGGTGCACGGAACTCAAGTCGAGGTTGCGCACGGGCCGTGGCCCGGGGATGACCCGGAGGCGGACGGCGTGGTCACCGGGCAGCCGGGGCTGGCGCTTGCGGTCCTGGTTGCCGACTGCACTCCGGTGCTGGTCGCCGACCCGCACGCGAGGTTGATCGGGGCCGCTCACGCCGGCCGGGTCGGACTAGCTGTCGGGATAGTGCCCGCGCTGCTCGCCCGGCTCCGCGAGCTGGGCGCAACGCTGGAGCACGCGACCGCCGCCGTCGGTCCGGCGGTCTGTGGTGGTTGTTACGAGGTGCCGGCGACGATTCAGGCGGAGGTGGCCGCGGTCGCACCGGCGGCCAGGTCTCTGACCAGGAACGGCACCGCGGCGCTGGACATCGCCGCCGGAGTGGTGGCCCAACTGCGCGAGGGTGGAGTGGCGACGGTGACTCGGTTCCCGGTCTGCACCAAGGAGTCGCTCGACCACTTCTCCTACCGGCGCGAGGGCTCGCCTGGCGGCCGCTCCGCCGGCTACGTCTGGCTGGAACCGTGACCGACCACCGCGGCGAGCCCGAGTCAGCGGCCGAACTTCACGCGGTGAATGGCCGAACGGCGGAGCTGGCGGCCAACCTGGTCCGGCTGGAGGAGCGGCTGGTCGCGGCCTGCCGAGCTGCCGGGCGCAGCCGGGACGAGGTCACGGTAATCGCGGTCACCAAGACCTTTCCGGCTGCCGACGTGCGCCGGCTGGCCGGGCTCGGGTTGCGCGACATCGGCGAAAACCGGGACCAGGAGGCCGCACCCAAGGCAGCGGAGTGCGCAGACTTGGATCTTCGCTGGCACTTCGTCGGCCAGCTCCAGACCAACAAGGCCCGCTCGGTGGCTCGCTACGCCGATCTGGTGCACTCAGTCGACCGGGATCGGCTGGTCCCGGTCCTCGCCGATGCGGCCGGCCGGGCCGACCGGGAGCTGGCCTGCCTGGTCCAGGTGAGCCTGCAGCCGACCGAGGGCCGGGGCGGAGTCGACCCATCCGGCTTGCTCGCAGTAGCCGATTTGGTCGCGGCGGCGCCCGAGCTCCGGCTGGCCGGACTGATGGCGATGGCTCCGCTCGACGAGGACCCGGTGCGTGCGTTCAGCCGGCTGGGGCCGCTGATCGACGCGCTACGCGGGGCGCATCCGGCCGCTCGGATCGTATCCGCCGGGATGAGCGAGGACCTGGAGGCCGCGATCGTGGCCGGCGCGACACACGTGCGTGTCGGCACCGCATTGCTCGGATCGCGGCCGTCACTCCGGTAACGTCCTAAACCACCAGGCACAGGCCGGTCGCAGTTCGGCCAGCCGCCGGGACCAGACCGGAAGGTGAGGGAGTATGGCCGGGGCCATGCGCAAGATGGCGGTCTATCTCGGCCTCATGGAGGACGACGTAGATCGCTACGACGGTGAGTACGGCGAGCACGACGAGTTCGTCGACGATCGCCGCGACGAGTACCGCGGGGAGCGGCCACCCGGCAACGTGGCCACGATGCCGGACCGGCGCTCGGTTGTGCAGGCCGTGCCGACCCAGCTCGGCGGCTCGACCTACCGGATCACCACCGTGCACCCGCGTACCTACAACGAGGCGCGCACCATCGGCGAGCACTTCAGGGACGGCACCCCGGTGATCATGAACCTCACCGAGATGCACGACACCGATGCCAAGCGATTGGTGGATTTCGCGGCCGGGCTGATATTCGGGCTGCACGGCACGATCGAGCGGGTTACCAACAAGGTGTTCCTGCTGTCTCCTGCTAATGTCGACGTCACTGCCGAGGACAAGCGGCGTATCGCCGAGGGCGGGTTCTTCAACCAGAGCTAAGCGGAGCGGCAACGTTGCCTGATCGATCGAGCAAGGCCCGTTGATGAGCGCGATCGGTCAAGTGCTCTATGTCGCGTTGTGGCTCTTCCTGATCCTGCTGATCTTCCGGCTGATCATGAGCTATGTGTTCGTGTTTGCTCGGGACTATCACCCGAAGGGCGTGATGGTGGTTCTGCTCGAGATCACGTACACCATCACCGATCCGCCGTTGAACTTGCTACGGCGGTTCATTCCGCCACTCAGGTTGGGTGGAATCTCGCTAGATCTGGCGTTCCTGGTGCTTTTTATCATTGTCAACATCCTGATAAGCCTCGCCGCTCGGCTGTAACGCCGGTAAGGTCATGCCGGTCGTGTCGGATCAGCCTGAGGTGGAGAGATGCCCCTGACCCCCGAGGACGTGCGGAACAAGCAGTTCACGACCGTCCGTCTGCGTGAGGGCTACGACGAGGACGAGGTCGACGCGTTCCTCGACGAGGTCGAGGCCGAGCTAACTCGGTTGCTGCGGGAGAACGACGAGCTGCGGGCGAAGCTCGCCGCCGCCACCCGCGTGGCCGCCGCCGGCGGGCCCAGCCCCATCGATCGCAAGGAAGACATCATTCCGGCCCCGTCCGCTCCGCCCGCAGCGGCCGGCCAGGGTTCGGATGGGGCGGCCCGAGTGTTGGCCATGGCGCAGCAGACTGCCGACCAAGCCATCGCCGAGGCCCGCAACGAGGCCAACAAGATCGTGACCGAGGCTCGGGCCAAGGCCGAGGCGGTCGAGCGCGACTCCCGGGCCCGCGCCGAGGCGCTGGAGCGGGACGCAGCGGAGAAGCACCGCGCCGCGATGGGCAGCCTCGACCAGCAGCGCCAGATCCTCGAGCGCAAGGTTGAGGACCTGCGCCAGTTCGAGCGGGAGTACCGCAGCCGGCTGCGCTCGTACCTCGAGGGTCAGCTCCGCCAGTTGGAGTCGCAGAGCGACGAGCAGGCGGGCCCGCGCACTGCTGGCCAGCCGGTGGCCGCCGGCGCCCCGCAGCAGCGCGGCGGCTCTGCCGGCGCGGCAGCGGGCAGTGGCCCGATGCGCGGCTTCATCATCGACGAAGAGCCCGACAGCTGATCTCTCCGCCTGCTCGTGTGATCGCGCGCTCCGATACCGCGTGATCACACGAGTTCGAGGCGTGGGATAGACCGGTCACCGTCGCGGCCGTTCAGGCTGGGCCGTAGCCAGCACGGTGTCAAGGGGGGTCGATGTACAAGATCGACCGCGAGCTATGAGTGCGGCTGATCTCCGCGTCGGCGCGATCGAGTACATCGTCGACCGGGAGTCCATCCACGCCGTCTGGCACGACGCCGACGGCGTTTCCCAGCGGGAGGTCATCGGCGCCACGCGCCGATTCCTTGACCTCGTGGACGCGTTGCGGGAGGAACTGCGCTCTACGATGGCGGTGGCTCGCGGCAGGGTGCCCCGCCTGCGCGAGTTCGCTGCCGGGTGGGGCCGCGAGTTGCTGCCCGTACGCGCACTCGATGCCGACGTCCTCGTCGTTGTGCCGCACGCCTTCCTCCACGACGTGCCGCTGCATCTCGTGCATGTGGAGGGCACCGAGCTGGGGGCGCGGGTCGGGATTTCGTATGCGAGCAGCCGCTCGCTATTCGTGCGCTGCGCTGGCCGTAACCCCGTCCGGGCCGCACCGGCCCGCCCCCGGCGGCTCGTTGGCGGTGGCGCTGACGTCCTGACCGGCGACAACGGACCGTTCCGCGAGCTAGCCGGCTCGATCGCCGATTTCTTCGACCCGGACGCCTCGCCCCAGTTCCAGGAGAGGTGGCCGTACAGCCGGTCCGCGGTGAAGGCCGCGTTCCGCCGCGACGAGGTGGACGTGCTGTGCGTCGTCGCGCACGGCTACACCGACCCGGTCAACCACCGCATGTCGGGGCTCATGGTTGAGCTCGACACATTCGGGATCACCGGGCGGGTAATCCCACTGCACGGCGGGCGCTACTTCGACTTCCGCGACCTTCCGCTGCGCCGGTTCCCCGCGGCGGTGCGCACAGCCTCGCGCGCCGAGATCCTAACCGCCGCCGAGCTGGAGGTGGACGGCCACATCGACGCGCAGCTCGTCGTCCTGCTCGCGTGTTCGACCGGTTCGGGGCGGGTGCTGGACGGCGACGAGCCGGCCAGCCTGGCGGAGTCGTTCCTTCACATCGGGGCCCCGTCCGTACTCGCGCCGATGTGGGACAGCGACTACGAGCCGACCCGCGAGTGGACACACCGCTTCTTCGAGGCCTGGATAGCGGACGGGCAGCCCAAGGCGCTGGCCGCCCGGCATGCAATGCGTGAGCTGCGAAACGGTCCGTGGGCCGACCGGCCCGAGCGGCTGGGGGCCCTGGCTCTGAGGGGAGACTGGCTTTGAACGAGACGACATCGGTCTGGGACCGGCTCGACTCGCTGTCGCAGCAGGAGCTGGACGCCCTGCTCGTCGCAGCCGCGAGCGTGCTGGCGGAGGACGACCAGGAGGCGCAGCAAGCGGTGGTGATGCCGCCCGGCCCCGCAGCTCGCGAGCTGCGCTCGGAGTTGGAGGGTGCCGGCGTCGAGGTCGCCGATGGCGCGGCCGAAGGGCTCGTCGAGGACGAGGCGCGCTCACGCGAACTCGCGCTCGCCACGTTGCGGGAGCTTGCCAAGCAGCCCGAGCTGGCTGCCGAGATCGAGCAGGCGTACCAGGAGCGCAGCCGGATGATGGCTTTCGACTTTGGTCTGATCACCGGCCCGGTGCTTCTGCTGCTCGTGCTGAAGCTCAAGCGCGTGAAGATCAAGAAGGGCGAGGGGCTCGACGTCGAGTTCTACGAAGCGAAGGGCGACGTCCTCGGCGCGGTACGCACGTTTTTCGGGCCCTGAGTGGCTACGGGCGGGATCCTCGATACGGCGCTGTCGCGCCTCTTCCGGGTCGACTGGCCTTTCCAGGAGCGGGCCCGGGTTGGGCTGGGGACTGAGACGGCGGTGGCGCTCGACCGCTTCTGGGCTGCGCCCGAGCTCGCCGGGCCCTCCGCCGAGCTGGGCCTGCCGCACCGAACCTGGCAGGAGGTCACAGCGTGCTGCGCGCGGCTCGCGCAGACGCCGCGCCAGCTCGACGAGCCATGGGTGCGGGCGGCGCGGCTCGCCGAGGCATATGACGACCCGGTCGCGGGCGCAGTCGCGGCGCTCTACGCCGTTGCCGCGTGGGAGGGTGCGCTTGGCGACAACCTCTACTTCCAGCCGTGGCAGGGACACCATTGGGGCTGGCACGTGTTCCCGCTGTCCCTGGCCCGCGCAATGATGGGGTGCGACGCGGTGTGGTCCGCGGAGGCGGTGGCCGACCGGGCACTCGAGTTCGTGGAGTCCGCAAAGGGCTTCCCGCTGAACGAGGCGCTGTACCAGCCGCTCGCCGACTACGCCGAGGTACAGGGCCGGATCCAACGGCGGCTGAACGCGTGCGTTGCGAACCTCGCGTGGGACCTGCGCGCCTCGGCGAGCGGGGGCGGCGAGACATTCCGGGCTGAGCTCGCGGCGATGCTGTGGACGCTCGGCGACGTGCCGCATGCGGAGCGCGTGGCGGGCGATCCCGCGTATACGCCGCCGCTGACACTGGTGCAGGACGTCGTTGAGGTGACGATGGGGCGCCTCGCCGCCGATCCGTTCCTCCAGTACGTCTGGCTAGAACTCAAAGACCGGCCGCCGTTCGACCTACGCGGCCACAAGGTGCTCTTCGCCGCGATCAATAACGTCTATTACGGAACCGGCGTCCACCAGCTCGAGGAGACGGGCCTCTTCTCGCCAAGCAGGGCGTACGCCCGCGCGCTGATCGAGCACTTTCGCGGCCGGGTGTCCGAGGCGGCAGCGATCGACCTCGAGGAGGCGCTGGAGTACTTCCGCGAGTTGATGGGCATGCGCGAGCCGGTCTTCTTCCTCCGCCTGGGTGTGTTGTACAGCCTCGTGATCGCTGGGGATGACAAAACCCGGCGCGACCGCTGGACGGAACTCGCCGAGATCTCGATCGACATCATGGAGCGGAGCGTGCGCCGGGCTGTCTTCCAGCCACTGAACAACGCGCTTGACCTGCCGCTCGCCTATCTCGATGGCGCCTCCGACGCCTCGCTCGACGCGATCGAGCGGTACCGCTGCGGAGCACTTGCGTATTGGCTGGCGGTCACCGCACCGCCGGCCGAGGGCGACCCCGGGCTCCTCGAGGAAGAGGGTGTGCTGCTCCGGGAGTTGCGCGGGGCGCGGTTCATCAGGCTCTTGCCCTACCTTCCCGCACACTACCGGCGGCACGGCTTC
>DATFRM010000470.1:0-2172 GCA_035263265.1 Actinomycetes bacterium | reverse complement strand
CGGCCGCGAGTTCTTTGGTGGCGATCCTGGCCGCACTCGTTGCGGGCGGGGTATTCGTCGTAATCGCGCTCGCGCTGGACGGCCCGGACGTGCGAGCCCTGCTACGGCGGAGGTGGGCGGGTGCCTGACGTCGACGGAGCTAATTCTCCTGGCGCCGGTTCCCCGGGCGCTGACGCGGCCGGGTCACGGTCGCCTGGTGCTGGCCGGCCACGGGTATTGCAAGTGCTGGCCACCAGCGAGGGCGGCATCGGCCGGCACGTGCGCTCGATCGCGACCGGCCTGTCAGAGCACGGCATACCGGTCTCGGTCGCCGGACCGGAATCGACCGACCGGGTGTTCGGGTACCGCGCCGCCGGGCTGCCGTTCCATCCCATCGAGATCGCGAACACCCCGCGTCCGACCGCCGACCTGGCCGCGGCCCGCCGGCTGCGTCGCCTCGCCGCGGGCGCCGACTTGGTGCACGCGCACGGTCTGCGAGCCGGGTTCGTGGCCGGGCTGGCCCTGGTCGGCCCGGATCGGGCGGCCCGGGCGCCGTTGGTTGTCACCTGGCACAACGCTGTACTGACGACCGGGATCCAGCGCCGGGTGCTGGCCGGGCTGGAGCGGACGGTGGCCCGATCCGCGACGCTGACCTTGGGTGCCTCGTCCGACCTGGTCGATCGGGCCTGGGAACTGGGCGCCCGAGACGCGCGGCTCGGTCCGGTAGCGGCACCGCCGCTACCCCCGGCTGAGCGGGACGGGAGCGTGGTGCGTGCCGAGTTGGACGCCGGCGATCGCCCGGTAATCCTCGCGGTCGGACGTCTGGCGCCGCAGAAGTCCTACCAGTTCTTACTGAGCGCGGCTCGGCACTGGGCCGAGCGCCGCCCGCAGCCGCTGGTAGTGATCGCCGGAGAGGGTCCGGAGCGGCCGGTACTGCAGGCCGAGATCGACGCCCACGCATTGCCGGTACGGCTCCTCGGCCACCGCTCGGACATTGCGGACTTGCTCGGTGCGGCCGACTTGGTGGCGCTGACCTCCCGGTGGGAGGCCCGGGCGCTGATTGCGCAGGAGGCATTGCGCGCCGGCCGGCCACTGGTCGCGACCGCAGTTGGCGGGTTACCGGAACTGGTCGGCCGCGCCGCCGTCCTGGTGCCGTACGGCGACGCGGGCGCGCTCGCCGCCGCGGTCGACCGCCTGCTCGACGATCCCCTGGAGGCGGCCCGGTTTGCGCAGGCCGGCCCCATCCAGGCCGCCCGCTGGCCGACCGAGGCGGAGACGATCGATCAGTTGCTGGCCCGCTACGACGAGCTTGCCCCAGCCCGCTCAGCCCGGTGATCAGATCCAGATCAGCGCCGGATCGGCATGTCGGAGATTCCGGCGAGCCCGAACCGTCCGAACGGCCTGATAAGCTGAAGGCCCGTGGACAGCGCGGCCGTTCACCGCGAGGACATCGACCACGGGAGCCCCTTTGGCAGCGCAACAGCACACCAAGCATCTGTTCGTGACCGGGGGTGTCGCCTCCTCACTCGGCAAGGGCCTGACGGCGTCCAGCCTCGGCAACCTGCTGAAGGCGCGCGGACTGCGGGTCACGATGCAGAAGCTGGACCCCTACCTCAACGTCGATCCCGGCACCATGAACCCGTTCCAGCACGGCGAGGTCTTCGTCACCGACGACGGCGCCGAGACCGATCTCGACATCGGGCACTACGAGCGGTTCCTCGACGTTGACCTGCACGGCTCGGCCAACGTCACCACCGGACAGGTGTACTCCGCGGTTATCGCCAAGGAGCGGCGCGGGGAATATCTCGGCGACACCGTCCAGGTCATCCCGCACATCACCAACGAGATCAAGGATCGGATCCGGCGGGAGACCGGACCGGACGTCGACCTGATCATCACCGAGATCGGCGGCACCGTCGGCGACATCGAGTCGCTGCCGTTCCTCGAGGCCGCCCGGCAGATTCGCCGCGAGATCGGCCGTGACAACGTGTTCTTCCTGCACGTCTCGCTGGTGCCCTACATCGGTCCGTCCGGTGAGCTGAAGACCAAGCCCACCCAGCACTCGGTGGCCGCGCTGCGCAATATCGGCATCCAGCCGGACGCCGTGGTCTGCCGCGCCGACCGGCCGATCCCGGGACCGGTCAAGCGCAAGATCTCGCTGATGTGCGACGTCGACGAGGAAGCCGTGATCGC
>DATFRM010000469.1:0-3157 GCA_035263265.1 Actinomycetes bacterium | reverse complement strand
GCTTCGACCGGATCGGTGGTGCCGGCGACCAGCGCGACCACCTCCTGGCTGTAGCCGACCACAGCGGTGCGCGGATCTCTGGCCCGCAGTGCCGCCACCCAGGCCGCGGCCAGCCGTTCCTGGGCCCGCCGGATCTCACCTGCCCGCCCGGATCCATTGCCGCCGCCAAGGTCGTCGAGCTCGGCCACCAGTACCGCGAGCGGACGGTCGATGTCCCAGCCGAGCGAGGCCGCGTGCCCACGAGCGTCTGCCGGGCCGCCGCGCCCGGACAAGATGTCGCGTAGGAAGTCGCCCTGGTAGCGGGCCTCGACCGCGGCCACCGCAAGCTGCTTCGTGATGACCAGCGCGGCCACGGTCGCGGCCCGCTCGAGAATCTGCACGTCTTGGGCAGTGAGTTCGCGGTCACCGGGCATCGCGACGATCCGGCCGTGGTCGAGCGAGCCGGCAACGATCCGGACTACCGCGATCTCCGCGTCGCCGTACCGGCGCAGCCCGGCCCGCCCGTGTAGTAGCGCAGCCAGGTTCGCCGGCACTTGTCCGGAGGCGGCCAGCACCCGACCGCCGGGATCGGTCACGCACACCGGCCCGTCCAGCAACCGGACCAGCTCGTCGGTGACCTCTTGCAGGCCGCCGCCGTCCAGCACGATCTGGACCAGCACATGGTGCACCTGCTCGGTCCTGGCCAGCAGCGCCGACTGCCGGTTCAGGATGTCGGTGAGCACCTGGCTGATGACGTCGTCGAAGCTGATGTGCCCGGGTAGCTGAATCACCGGGATACCCAGCTCATCGGCCGCGGTGAGCATCGCCGGCGGGAGCTCGTCAAGGTAGCGGCCGAGCTTGACCGCGACCGCTGACAGGCCGCGGGCATCTAACTCAGCCAGCAGCGCGGTCAGCTGCTCGGGGTCGTTGCGCAGCGGATAGCCGGTGGTCAGCAGCAGCTCGTACGGCTTGACCCAGGGCAGGATGTCCGGCACTTCCATTACGTTCAGCCGCTGCACCAGCCGGCCGAGTCCGTCCTTACCGGCCAGCAACGACGAGCCGGCCAGGCAGGGTGACTCGAGCACCTCCGCCACGGTCAGGCCGTAGCCGAGCACGGCCTGGGCGCCCGCCGGACATCCGGCGGGCACGTCTGCCACCAAGGCCGGGTCTGGCAAGACCGGCGAACTGGTGACAGCATCGTTGGCAACTTTCCCCATGTGGCGAAGGTACTCGTCTAGTTAGCGTCCCTACAGTCGGATTGGTAGATCTTTGCCAACGTAGACGGCGGGAGGTCTGGCGTGACTGCGGTGCTAACCCGCAGCGCACCGATCGGGGGGGTGGCTGTATCCGGCGCGGCCAGTACCGCGATTCGCGGTCTGGTCGAGGGTCCACGCCGGCCATTGACGCTGCTGGCAGCGTTTCCGTCAGCGGTCTATTTGACGACTGGTGACAGCACCGTGCTCGCGGCCGTGGCACCCGGTTCGGTCCGGCTGCCGTGCGCGGTGGTGATGCCGTCTGCGGCCGATCTGCCCGACGGCGAGGCGCTGACCGGGGATTCCTGGGTCGGCCTTGGCGGGCTCACCCTGGACGGCCGGCGAGTGGAGATCACCCAATGGTGGCGGCCAACGCCACCGGCGCCGCCCATGTCCGTTGAGGTGCTCGCTCGCGGGCTGGATGCGCTGACCGCGCGTTTGTCGGTGCAGCAGCACCGGTTGCTGCGCGCGATTTCCGACGGTCTGCGCCGCCTCGAGGCTGCGGTCCGGATGCGCGAGCCGGACCCGGCCGCCGACGCAGCGTCCGCCTTGATCGGGCTTGGGCCCGGCCTGACCCCGTCGGGTGACGACGTGGTCAGCGGGTTCCTGGTCGGGCTGCACCACCTCGCCGTTCCGCGAGATCCGACCCGAAACGGGCACGCGCTGGCCGCCGCCCGCGCTCACGTCAGGGACCGGATCGCCGGTCGGATCCTGATCGAGGCCCCGGTGCGGACCACCACGCTGTCCGCCGCGCTGCTTGGCCATGCCGCGCGCGGCCACACCGCGGCGGAGGTGACCGCGGTGCTCAACGCACTGTCCGGACGGCGCCCGCTGTCCCCGGTGCTCATGCGGCTGATGGCGGTAGGCCACACCTCCGGTTACGACATGGCGTGCGGCATCCTGGCCGCGGGTCGAGCGCTACTCGGCCAGCGGGAGAGTTAGTTTGCCCCGACACGGCGGGGCACGGCACGTCGAGGTTCGGCAGGGTGCCTACCGAGACTCGGTCGCGTTGATGCAAGCAAGCCGGACGGTTGCCGCGGCATCGGGCGTGTCCGACGCAATGATCGCGATGGCCACCGAGCTCAACCTGGAACTGATCGAGGATCTGGGCTTCGAGCGACCGGCCGGCGCCGGCCCCAACGACATGGTGGTCGCGGTCGCCGCAGCCGACCGGGCTTCTTTGGATCACGCGCTGTCGCTGGTGGAGGGCGCGCTCACCGCACGATCGCCGGGCCGGGAAACGGCCGGCGGGGGCGCCGGGATCGGGGCGGCCGCGGCCCACGTGCCGAGAACCGTCTCGGCGGCGGCCCGCGATCACCCGGAGGCCGAGCTCGCGCTGATCTCGGTACCGGGACCGCATGCGTTCACCGAGGCGATGGACGCGCTCGAGTCCGGCGTGTCGGTGGTGGTGTTCAGCGACAACGTGCCGGTCGAGCTCGAGATCCGGCTCAAGGACGAGGCCGCGCACCGGGGCTTGCTGGTGATGGGCCCGGACTGCGGCACTGCACATGTCGGTGGCCTCGGTTTGGGCTTTGCGAACGCGGTCCGCCCAGGTCCGGTCGGCATCGTCGCCGCCTCGGGCACCGGAGCGCAGCAGCTCATGTGCCTGTTGGATGCGGCCGGGGTCGGGATCAGCCAGTGTCTCGGGGTCGGCGGCCGGGACCTTTCTGCCGCGGTCGACGCCCGCTCCACCCGCCAGGCGTTGTTCCGGCTCGAAGAGGACCCGGCAACCGAGCTGATCGCAGTCATCTCCAAGCCGCCGGATCTGCGGGTCGCGCAGCGGTTACCCGACGAGGCGGCCGAGCTGGCCACCCCGGTGATGTTCGGACTGCTCGAGCCGGGCGCGCCCAACCTCACCCAGTTCACCGAGCAGCTGCTTGGCCGGCTCGGGGTCACGGTGCCGGCCTGGCCGTTCTGGGAGCCCG
>DATFRM010000468.1:0-5233 GCA_035263265.1 Actinomycetes bacterium | reverse complement strand
ACTGCACGGCGATCTCCATGGCGCGGGTCCTGCCCTCGTCGGTCACGTCGAGCCACACAACGCGCCGGTCCGACTCGTCGCGCACCCGACTGACGTAGCCGGCCCGCTCCAGCGTGTCGACTATCCCGGTCAGCGTGGCCGGCTTCACCCAGCAGCGCCTGGCCATGTCGGCGTGGGTGGCCCGGCCGGGCACGCCCTCCTCGATGGTCCTGCCGAAGCCCCAGGTCAGCGTCATGAGCACGCTTGCCCCGGCCGACGTCAGGCCGTGCTGTTTCTCCATGATCCGCGACCAGCGCTGCTCGGTCACGTGGTCGGCCAGCGCAAGCAGGCGGAGCAGCGGCGCCCCCCCGAGGGCGGCCCGGAGATCCTCATCGGTAGCCACGGTTAATACGTTAGCACCCTGACTGTTAGGAGCCTAACTATCTCGCTGCTGATCATCGTTCAGCTTCGGGGAGGACGAAACGGTGTAATCGGGGTGATCGTTCGGCCGTAGGGTGAACGGTGATCCAGAAGGAGGCGAGTGATGGACTCGACCGGCACCGATCCGACCACGGCGCTGACCGAGCGTCTGCTCCAGGCCCAGCTCGGTGCGTTCGAGCTGTACGCGCTCTACCTGGGTGAACGGTTGGGCCTGTACCGCGCGCTGGCCGACAGCGGACCGGCGACATCAGCCGAGCTGGCTGCACGCACTGGCACGGTGGAGCGCTACGTGCGCGAATGGCTTGAGCACCAGGCGGTCAGCGGACTGGTCACCGTAGACGACGCCGGTGCGGACCCCCTGGACCGCCGCTACGCCCTCCCGCCGGAGTACGTTCCGGTGCTGGTCGACCGGGAGGATGTCCGGTACGGCGGGTACGTGGGCGTCGACATTGTGCGCGCTGGCCGGCCGCTGCCGCAGCTGGTCGAAGCGTTCCGGCACGGTGGCGCGCCACCGCGGCTGCCGTGGGAACCGGAGGGCCGGGCCGACGTCAATCGGGCGCTGTTCCGCAATCTGCTCGGCACCCAGTGGCTACCCTCGATCACTCCTGTCGACCAACGGCTCCGTGAGCTGCCGTCGGCGCGCGTCGCGGACCTGGCCTGCGGGTCCGGTTGGTCGAGCATCGCGATGGCGATGGCCTATCCGGAGATTACGGTCACCGGGCTTGACCTGGACGAGGACGTCATCGAGCAGGCCAACCGCAACGCCGCGGCGGAGGGTGTCGGGGACCGGGTCGAGTTCATCGTCGCGGACGCCGCCGATCCGGGGCTGGCCGGCCGGTTCGACCTGGTGACGATCTTCGAGGCGCTGCACGACATGCCACGGCCGGTGGAGGCGCTGTCGGCTGCTCGTGCACTGCTGGCCGCCGGCGGATCGGTGGTCATCGCGGACGAGCGGGCGGAGGACGGGTTCGCCGTTCCGGGCACGCCCAGGGACCGGCACAACTACGGCTGGAGCCTGGTCTCCTGCCTGCCGTCGGTGATGAGCGATCCGCAGACCGAGGCGACCGGAGCCGTACTGCGCCCGGCCGCAGTCAAGCGTTTCGCGGCTGCCGCCGGGTTTGCCACCGTCGAAGTGCTCCCGATCGACACCGATTTCTGGTGGTTCTACCGGCTGCTTCCCTGACGCCGGCACGGGCCGCGGGATGACTGAGATCAGCGAGGACCTTTCGCGGCCGAACTCGATTTGCTGTACTTCGCGCATAGCGACGGTCGTCGTTGGGGGGCCGATGCGGGGTTCAGTCGATCTCACTCGCCATCCGCGGGCCCTGCTTTTGGTGCTGGTGGCGCTGCTGGGTGTGCAGATGACCGATGCCGGAGTGCCACCGCGGCCCGCGGTGCTAGCCGGCGCCGGGTTGGTCGCCACCCGAAGCAGCGTCATGGTCCTGCCGCCGGGGCAGGCCGGGAAGTACGTGCCGGGCAGCAGCGTGCTGGTCCTTCCGTCCGGTCGCTACCTGCTGCCCGAAGGCGAGGTCGGCTGGCGCGAGGCTGCGCCAGTCGTGGCGGAGTCCCGGGCCTGGCTTGCCAGCGGGCGCACTCCCGCCGGGCGGACGCCGCTGCACCGGGAGCTGGCGGAGCGAGCGCTGCTCGACCTGCGGGCGCTGACCGCATCGGGTGGTGGAGTCGTGGCCTCCTGGCACTCGATGTGGGACTACGTATGGCCACGGGATGCCAGCTGGGCAGCCGCCGCCTACTGCCTGACCGGACACCACGCCGAGGGATTGGCCGCGCTGCAGTTTCTGGCCCGGGTTCAGCGCTCGGATGGGCGGTGGGAGGCGCGCTACCGGCCGAACGGAAGCCCGGTCAAGGACGGCCGGCGGGTACAGCTCGACGCCAACGGCTGGTTCCCCTGGGCCGGTTGGCTGTGCTGGCGTAGCACGCCGGCCGGACCGGCGGGCGCCCGGTCCCGTGCCGAACTTGCCGCCCTCTGGCCCACGATCGGACGGGCGGCCGACGCGGCGGCGGATTCGCTCGGCCCCGAGGGGCTTCCGCCTCCCAGCCCGGACTATTGGGAGAAGCGCACCCACCAGGTGACCCTCGGCGTCGTGGGGCCGCTTCGAGTCGGCCTGCGGGCAGCAGCCGACTTGGCTGCCCAACTGGGCCATGACTCGGATGGTGCCCGGTACCGAGGCGCAGCCGACCGGCTCGACCGGGCGATCGCACACTCATGGGGAACAACCGGCTACCGGCGTACCGCTCATCGGACCGCCGGGTACGACGCCGCGGTGGCCTTCGTGGCTCCTCCGTTCGCCCCGCCCGACCCGGCGATCCACGCGGCCGTTCGAGCCGCCGAGCCCCGACTGCGGGTCGGCATCGGCGGGATTCGTCCGGGGGAGCGCTGGACACTGAACCGGACCGAAGCCTGGACCCCGGAGACCGCGCTCTTCGGGCTAATGGAGGCCTCGTCCGGGAATTCGGTGGCGGCCAGAAATGACCTCGATTGGCTGGCAGCACATCGCACGAGTGTGGGCTCGCTAGCCGAGCGGGTGTCCGCGGCCGGTGAGCCGCTCTCGGTGGCGCCGCTGTCCTGGACCTGCGCCGCGGTCCTGCTCACCCTGGTCGCGCTGGACGCTCCGCTCCCGATCCCGCCGGCCTGATGCTGACCGGGGTGCATGCGCCTTAGTAGACCGGCGGAATGTTGTGGTTGACGCGGAAGAAGTTGTCGGGGTCGTACTGGGCCTTGATCTCGCGCAGCTTCCGGTAGTTCGCCGCGGTGTAGGCGGACGCGGTTCGGGCCGGATCGGCCAGGAAGTTCAGGAACGAGCCGCCGATACCGTGCGGTCGCAGCTGCTCGATCAGCTCCGGGTCGTGGCCATCCACGATGACCGAGAACGGCGCCGACCGATGCCCGACCGGTCCGGCGTCGGCGGCAGGCCGGGCCATCGCGCCGCCCCAGTGCCGGATCTCGATGTTGGCGATGGTCGAGCCCGGCTTGGTGTAAGCGGACACCAGCGACTCCAGCACGGCGTCGGGCAGCTGCCGGTACAGATCCAGGTGCCGGACCGCGGTGCCGCCCATGGCCGCGTCGGCGTAGCGGACCGGCCGCAGGTCATCCACCAGAGCGGGGCCGGCGATCGACCGCAACGGCTGCAGCAGCCGTTCGGCCGGCGCGCCCGCGCCCGCGTACATCGCCTTGACGGTCAGTACCCGGCGGCCACGGATCGGCTCCGGAATCTCGGGCGCGTCCGGCATCTCGCGGAGCAGGATCGCGGTGCTCAGCTCGTCCGGAACGGTATCTGCCCAGTCCCGGTACCGCACGAGTGTCTCGGCCGCTACCTCAACCGGGAGGTACAGCGCCCCGGCGTAGACCCGAGCAACCGGATACAGCCAGAACTCCAGCGAGGTGACCACGCCGAAGTTCGCACCGCCGCCGCGCAGCGCCCAGAACAGCTCGGGATTGCGCTCGCGGCTGGCGGTGACAACCCGGCCATCTGCGGTGACCATCTGGGCGCGCCGCACGCTGTCGGCGGCGAAGCCGTACTTGCGGGCCAGCCAGCCGACGCCGCCGCCGAGCGTATAGCCGGTCACCCCGACCGATGGCGCCGAGCCGGACAGCGGCGCGAGTCCGAACGGCGCGGCGGCGGCGAGCACGTCACCCCACCGCGCGCCCGGTCCCACCCGCGCGATCCGCTGGGCCGGGTCGATCAGCACCGCCGCTAGCGCCGACGTCTTCAGCAGGATCCCGCCGTCGGACGGCACGTGGGTGCCGTGGCCGGTGGCCTGCACGGCGAACGGGAGGTCGAGCTCGCGAGCCGCTACCACGGCGGCTCGGACGTCGGCTACCCGGCACGCTTCGATCACGACCGCCGGGCGCGGATCGATGGCCGGGTTGAGCGAACGCCGCTGCTGGTCATAGCCGGCCGCGCCCGGCTCGTGAACGAGTCCAGCGAACCGGCCACGGAGCGCCGGCTGCATCATGGGCTCGGCGTCACGCGAGTCCGAAGCGGTCGGGGAGATCCGGCGGGTAGCGGGCAAGCTCATCAGGACTCCAGCTCTGGGCGTTTTCAGCTCTTACTGATATGTCGGAACCGAGCGCGGATTCGTGACGTATCAGTGCGCGATTCGACAATTGGAGAGACTGGCCGACGCCCGCGGATTCATCGGCGCCGCGGATGCGGGCACGCGAGTGGCTGTTGATCTGCGGGAACGCGGAGCGTGGCTAGCCGGGCTGCCCAGCGCGGACCCCGACCGCGATCGCGCGCGCGACCACCATCGCCGCTACCGCCTCCACCGCGTCATACGGCGCACCCGCCGTACCGGAAGCGAGGCAGAAGATCGTGTCTCCGTCGTAGAGCGTGTGCGCCGGCCGGACCGCCCGGGCGATGCCGTCGTGGGCGACCATCGCCACTCGGTTGGCCTGCTCCTTGGTGAGCGTCGCGTCGGTGACCACCACCCCGATCGTGGTGTTCGCACCGGGAAGTAGACCGGACGCCGCATCCCAGTCGGACAGCGGGGCCACCCACTCGTGGTCCTCGTCGTCCCAGATGCCACCCACGCTGTTCGCGACCATGATCGCTGCCACCAGCGCGTCGCCGGCCCGGGCGCTGGCCACGCCGACCCCGCCCTGGGTGGGACGGTCGGTGCTCCCGGCCTTGGCCACGGTAGCGCCGGTCCCGGCGCCGACCGCGCCCAGCTCAGGGGCCGTGCTCACCGCTTCGCAGGCACTGTAGCCGGCATCGCTGCCCGGCCTCGCCAGCGGATCACCGGACAGCAGATCGAAGATCACTGCGCCGCCGACGATCGGAATCAGCACCGG
>DATFRM010000467.1:0-2056 GCA_035263265.1 Actinomycetes bacterium | reverse complement strand
GATGGGTCCGCCGGTCACCCACCGGCGCTGGGAGTCCGAGGCGCTCAAGGAGGCGATCGCGCAGCGATCCGCAAAGCGGATCCTGGATCTCCCGCCGGACTACGTCAACAAGGGCGCCGTCCAGGTCATCGAGCAGTTGCGGGCGATGGGCTGGCACCCGCCGCCGGACGAAGCCGGGTTCACGCCGGGTCAGCCGCGATACGTCTTCCAGATCCCGTTCAGCGGCCGGCGTCTCGATGACATCTTCGCGGGCTTCAACCAGCTGTGGCGGCGCAACATCCGCAAGGCCGAGCGCAACGAAGTGCAAGTGACCATCGCCGGTCCGGAGCGGCTACCCGAGTTCCACGAGCTGTACCGGGTCACCGCCGAACGCGATCGGTTCACCGGGCGGCCGCTGTCGTACTTCCAGAAGATGTACGACGCGCTGGCCAGCGAGGCTCCGGACCGGATCCGGCTGTACCTGGCCCAGCACGACGGCGAGACGCTGGCCGCGACGCTGTGGATCCTGGTCGGCGAGCACTGCTGGTACTCGTACGGCGCCTCGTCGAACCACAAGCGCGAACTGCGGCCGAGCAACGCCATCCAGTGGCAGATGATCAAGGACGCGTACGGCACCGGGGCGAACGTGTACGACATGCGCGGGATCAGCGACACCCTGGACGAGAACGATCACCTATTCGGCCTCATCCAGTTCAAGCTCGGCACCGGTGGGCAAGCGGTGGAGTATCTCGGCGAGTGGGACCTGCCGATCCACAAGCTGCTCTACCGCGCGTTCGAGGCCTACATGGCGGTTCGGTAGTCAGATGCTTACGCTGCACGTCGATGCGGCCGGGTGGCGTTCCGCGCTGAAGTCGGTAGCCGGGGACCTGCCCGGCCTGGTCCCGGTGGCCAAGGGCAACGGGTACGGATTCGGACTGCGCCGGCTGGCCATCGAGTCGGCGCTGCTCGGCGCGGACACGATCGCCGTCGGCACCATGGCCGAGGTCAGCGAGGTCGCGGCGGTCAGCGAGTTTCCGCGGATCATCGTGCTCACCCCGTGGCACCCCGGCGAGATCGAGCTGGAACCGGGGACGCTACCGCGCAACTCCACGCTGGTTCGGACGGTCGGCTCGATGGACGGATTGCGCGCGCTGGACGGCGAGCCGGTCGTCATCGAATGCCAGACCAGCCTGCGCCGGCACGGTCTCGGCCACCAGGATCTGCCCGCGCTGGTCCGGCACTACGAGCGGAGCGTGATCATCGGCTTCGCGGTGCACCTGCCGCTGGACCGGCCCGGCGGCTACGACCCGACCCGTGAGGTCGCGCGCTGGGTCGAGTCGCTGCGAGCGACCGCGCTCCCGCTACGAACCATGTATGTCAGCCACCTGTCCGCGGCGGAGATCGAGACGCTGCGGGCCCGCTACCCCGGTGTCGAGTTCCGGCCGCGGGTCGGCACCCGGCTCTGGATCGGTGACCGCAGCACGTTCGCCGCCAGGGCCTCGGTGCTGGATGTGGTGCCGCTGCGTAAGGGTGACCGCTTCGGCTACCGGCAGCGCCGGGCGCGCCGGGCGGGTCACCTGCTGGTGGCCAGCGGTGGTACGGCACATGGGATCGGCCTGGAGGCACCCCGGCTCCTTCGCGGACCGATCGCCCGAGCGAAGGCGCTGGCCGCAGGTTGGCTGGCGGCGCTGAACAGAAACCGCTCCCCGTACTCCTGGAACCGTCGGCGGCTGTGGTTCGCCGAGCCGCCGCACATGCAGGTGAGCCTGCTGTGGGTGCCCGAATCGGTCCAGCCGCCGAGGGAAGGCGACGAGCTCGCGGTGGACGTCCGAATGACGACCACGCACTTCGACCGGGTCGTCCTCGAGTGAGCTGATCGGCACCCGCCGGCCGGGGCTGTGCCCGGCACCGGGGTACTTGCCGACCTGGCTAGTACGCGGCGTCGGCGCGAGCCAGGGTCGGGCCGAACCGGTCGGGAGCACCGTCAAGCGGCCCGCCCGACGGATCGTCGTCCACGCCATCGGCCCGGACCGGGTCGAACTGCGGGCGCAGGATGTCCCGCACCACCATCCCGGCG
>DATFRM010000466.1:0-7145 GCA_035263265.1 Actinomycetes bacterium | reverse complement strand
TGGATGTCGCGCAGGTGCTCCACCCGGGGGTCGGTGGCCGGTACGCACAGCACCTTGTCGTCGCCGCCCTTCTCGTCCCGCATCCGGTACATGCCGATGGCCCGGCAGCGGATCACGCAACCGGGGAACGTGGGCTCATCCAGCAGTACGAGTGCGTCCAGCGGGTCACCGTCCTCGCCCAGTGTGTCCTCGATGAAGCCGTAGTCGGTGGGGTAGCGGGTAGAGGTGAACAACATGCGGTCCAAGCGCATGCGGCCGGTCTTCTTGTCCAGCTCGTACTTGTTCCGGGTCCCCTTCGGGATCTCGATCAGGACGTCGAACTCCACCTGTCCCTCCCCAGGTCGGTTTGGCCCGGGCTCCAGTGTCGACCACGGTACGAGATCGCGTCCGGGCGGGAGCGCAACCGTCCAGGCTCGTCTTGCCGGCCGTGTGGTTATTGGGTCGTCGGGTTACCCTCGCTGGCGCAGCGAGGTCGGTGACCGTACCGATATGGGCGATGGGTAGGTGAGGCGTGCGGCTTGTGCGGCGGGCAGCCGGCGTCGTCGCTGTTGTGGCGTGTGTGTCCGGCCTGGTCGTAGCGGGCGCGGCCGGCCGGCCGGCCAACGGTGGAACCGCCGCCGCGCTCGGCAATCGGGCCGCCTTCCTCGACCTGCTCGCCACTCGGACGGCAGCGGGTGAGCGGACTGCAGCGCCGATCAGGCGTCCGCCGACAAGTGCCCGTACGGCGCGCCCGCCGGCTCGGTTCAGCTATCCGCTGCTGCACGAGCCCACGCCGCCGCTGGCCCCGCTGCGGCTGGACACCGGCCGGCCACCGGATGGTGGAGTCATCGCCGCCCGGTTGCGGGGGATGCTCGCCGACCGGCGGCTCGGCTCCCGGGTCGGGCTGGCGGTGGCGGATGCCGCAACTGGACGGCTTGTCTACGGCTACCACTCGTCCGACGGATTCATTCCCGCCTCGACCACGAAGATCCTCACTGCCGCAGCCGTGCTGACCAGCCTGGGACCCGCCGCCCGGCTGCGCACCTCGGTAGTCAGGACCGGGCCAGACGAGATCGTGCTGGTGGGTGGCGGCGACCCGATGCTGGTCTCCGGCGCTGCCCCGGCCGATCCGGCCCGCTACCCGGCGCCGGCGCGGCTGTCCACCCTGGCCGAGCGCACCGCGCGGGCGCTGATCGCGGACGGGACGCACACCATCCACGTTCGGTACGACGCCGGTCGGTTCACCGGCCCGGGCCGTGCGGCGAGCTGGCGTCGCACCTATGTCGCCGCGGGCTCGGCCGTGGTGACACCGGTGAGCGCGCTGATGGTCGACCACGGATACGTCGGCGACCCGCGGCGGGAGACCCGCAGTACGGATCCGGCCCGGCAGGCGGCCGAGCTGTTCGCCCGGCAGCTGCGCTCGGCCGGCGTTGAACCGACCGGTCCGATCCTGCCCGGCCCGGCCGGCAGAGCTCCCGAGCTGGCCGCGGTGCAGTCCCCGCCAATCTCCACGGTGGTAGAGGCCATGCTCGCCGCCAGCGACAACGACATCGCCGAGGCGCTGGCTCGGCAGGTCGCGATCGCCCGCAAGCAGCCGGCCACCTTCGACGGCGCGGCCGAAGCCGTCCGGACGGCGGTCGGCGGCCTGGGCGTCGACGTGACCGGCATACGCCTACTGGACGGGTCCGGGCTCAGCCGCGCGAACATGATCCCACCGCAGGCTCTGGCCGCGCTGCTGACCGTGACCGCCCAGCCGGAGCACCCGGAGTTGCGAACCGTGCTGGCCGGCCTGCCGGTGGCCGGATTCTCCGGGACGCTGTCCGACCGGTCCGTGCGGATAAAGCTCCCTGGCTCGCCCGTCACGGTGTCCTCGGCCGGTCGGATCCGAGCCAAGACCGGCACACTTCGCGGGGTGCGCTCGCTCGCCGGATACGTGCGCTCGTCCGGCGGCCGGCTGCTGATGTTCTCGGTCGTCGCCGACCGGTTGCCGCGTGGCGGCGCTGACGCGGCCGAGCCGGTACTCGATGGCATCGCGGCGGCGTTGACCGCGCGCTGACAACATGTGCTGTCCGCCGAGCGCGGACAGCACATGAACGGTGTTGACGACGCCGATCAGCGCTCCTAGCCTGCCGCAATGCGGAAGGCGCTTCCGGCTGCTGAAAGCGGATCGGTTCGTACGCTGACCAGGGGCCTGGACGTGCTCGGGTTATTTGACGCGGAGCACCCCGACCTGGCCCAGACCGAGATCGCGCAGGCGCTCGACCTGCCGCTGCCGACCGTGCATCGGCTGTGCGGCACGCTGGTCCAGCTTGGCTTCCTGGTCAAGGACCCGGGCCAGCGGCGGTTGCGGCTCGGGCCGGAGATTCTCCGGCTGGCCGGTCCGATGCTTGCCGGCTACGGCGCGACCGACCAGGCCAGGACCGCGCTGCGGGAACTTGCCGAAGCCACCGGCGAGACGGCGAGCCTGGCCACGCTGGTCGGGTCGGAGGTCGTCTACCTGGATTGCGTACCCGGCGCCGGAATGCTTGCTCCGCACGCGTCGATCGGACTTCGGGTGCCGGCCCACTGCACCGCGCTCGGCAAATGCCTGCTGGCGCAGCTCGATCCGGAGCAGGCGCGCGCTCAGGTTGGCTCGGAGCCCTATCCCGCCCACACTGCAACCACGCTGACTAGCTGGACGGAGCTCTGGCCCGCGTTGGATGAGATCCGGTCAACTGGCGCGTCGGTGTCGCGGGAGGAGTACGAGCAGGGCCTGGTCGCGGTCGCGGTCCAGGTTCCGGCCGGATCGGCTCCGCCGATGGCGATCGATCTGTGCATTCCGGCGGTGCGCGCGACCGAGGAAGTGCTCGCCGCGGCGGCCAAGCGGCTACTGGACGTCGCCGCGGAACTGTCAGCTACGGCCGGCTTCGGCTGATCGTTTCCGGCGAGCCTCAACCGGCGTAGGCCCGGGACGGTCGGGTGACTCAACGGGGCCTGCTCTCGGCCGGCGAGGCGGCGAACCGGCCTGATCCTGGGCGGCAGATCCCGCGTCCGACCGCGTACGGTGGAGGACATGCCACCAACTGACGAGCTGATCGACTGGGGTCTGGCCGCGACGACGGCGGATCGGCTCGTCCGCCCCGGTCCCCAGGTTTCCCGCGCCGAGGCCGAAGCGGTCGTAGCGGACCTGCGCCGATACGCCGACGCGGCGGTCGGCCACGTGTTCGAGGTCACCGGCCTGCAAGCGTCGACCAGCGTGGCGCCGATCATGGTCGTGGACCGACGGGGCTGGGTACGCGCGAACATGGCCGGGCTGCGCGAGGTGCTGATTCCGCTGGCCGAGAAGGTGGAGGAGCGGCGTTCCTCGGGTAGGGCCAGCGACCTGGCGCTGACCCTCGGCTCGCGAGTCACTGGGTTCGAGGTGGGGACCGTGCTCGCCTACCTGTCCAGCCGGGTGCTCGGCCAGTACGAGCTGTTCAGCGAGTCCTCCAATGGAAGCTCCGGCAGCCTGCTGCTGGTTGCACCGAACGTCGTGCATATCGAGCGCGAGCTGAAGGTCACCCCGAGCGACTTCCGGCTCTGGGTGTGCGTCCACGAGGAGACCCACCGGGTGCAGTTCACCGCCGTCCCGTGGCTGCGCGACCATCTGCGCGGGGAGATCCGCGAGTTCCTGTCCGCGACCGAGGTCGATCCGTCCGCGATGGCGCAGCAGCTGCGCTCGGCGCTGGAGCGCCTTGTCGAGTCGGCCCGCAACCCGCAGCCCGGCGAGTCGACCGCCAGTCTGCTCGATGTCGTTCAGACTCCCCGGCAGCGGGAGATCCTGGATCGGCTGACCGCGGTGATGTCGCTGCTGGAAGGGCATGCGGACTACGTCATGGACGCGGTCGGGCCGCAGGTCATCCCGAGTGTCGCGGAGATCCGGCAGCGGTTCCAGCGCCGCCGCACCAACGTGGGACGGTTCGATCAGACCGTGCGGCGGTTCCTCGGCATCGATGCGAAGCTGCGGCAATACCGGGACGGCGAGCGGTTCGTGCGGACTGTTGTAGAGCAGGTCGGGATGGACGGCTTCAACAAGGTCTGGACCTCGCCGAACACGCTGCCAACCGCGTCCGAGATCAGCGACCCGAATGCGTGGGTGCGCCGGGTCCACGGCGACGGCCAGGACACGGCGGCCATCACCGAGTAATGGTGCCGGGGTGGGACCTCAGCCGGCGGTCGCCCGGGTGCGGCACGCGGTCCGGACCGCGCTTGCCGAGCTGACCAGGGGCGATCTCGTTCTAGTTGGGTGTAGTGGTGGCGCCGATTCGCTCGCGCTAGCGGCGGCCTGCGCGTTCGAGGCACCGCGGACAGGCTTGCGGGCTGGTGCGGTAACCGTCGACCACGGGCTGCAGCCGGGCTCGGCCGATCGGGCCGCGGCGCTCGCCGCCCGGCTGACCGAGCTGGGGCTGGCGCCGGTCGAGGTAGCCACGGTCACGGTGGGCACCGTGGGTGGGCCAGAGGCCGCCGCGCGGACGGCGAGGTACGCGGCGCTGGATGCGGCCGCCGACCGGCTGAATGCGGTCGCGGTTCTGCTCGGCCACACCCGGGACGATCAAGCCGAGACCGTGCTGCTCGGTCTGGCCCGCGGTTCCGGGCCGCGGTCGCTGGCCGGGATGGCGCCGGTAAGCGCGGACGGCCGCTACCGCCGACCGCTGCTCGGCATCGATCGAGCCACGACGGCGGCCGCGTGCGCTGCCGAAGGCCTGCCGGTGTGGGATGACCCGCACAACTCCGATCCCGCGTTCACCCGGGTACGGATCAGGCGAGATGTGCTACCGGCGTTGATCCGCGCGCTCGGGCCGGGCGTACCGGAGGCGCTGGCCCGTACCGCGGACCTGCTCCGGGAGGACGCGGCGGCGCTCGACGGCTGGGCGGCCCGGGTGGCAGCCGACGCGGCCGCCGGCGCAGCGGAGGCGGCCGGGCCAGACAGCGGCCTCGCGGTGGACCGGCTCGCCGAGTTGCCGACTGCGGTCCGGCGCCGGGTGCTGCGGAACGCCGCTATCGCGGCCGGCAGCCCGCCCGGGGAGCTGTTCGCGGCGCATGTCGAGGCGATGGACGCGTTGATTGTGGACTGGCACGGTCAGCTCGGAATCGATCTGCCCGGCGGCATCACCGCGCGGCGGCACTATGGCAGGCTCTGTTTCGACCAAGGCTTCGGCCATGGCCAGCCGGCTCGCTGAACCACGGCTTCCGGTTCATTACTGGCGTTCTGCGCAGGTAAACCACTCGAAGTGGGTGATCAACCGCGCATGGCGCCGGTAATGATCGACTTGTTCGGCGAGGCCGCCCGACCGGGAGAGCGCGCGTGGACGAGAAGGATCTCGGTTCCGATCTTGCCTCGGTGCTGGTGACCGCCGAGCAGATCCGGCACAAGCTGGCCGAGTTGGCGGCCCGCATCGACGCTGACTACCTGGGTCGTGACCTGCTGCTGGTCGGAGTGCTGCGGGGTGCGGTGATGGTGATGGCCGACTTGGCCCGCAGCCTGCATCACCCGCTCGAGATGGACTGGATGGCGGTCTCCTCGTACGGCTCGGGGACCAAGTCGTCCGGCGTGGTGCGGATCCTCAAGGACCTGGACACCGACATCGCCGGCCGCAACGTGCTCGTGGTCGAGGACATCGTCGACTCCGGTCTTACTCTGTCCTGGCTGCTGACCAACCTGTCCTCGCGCGGGCCGGCCTCGGTCGAGGTCTGTGCTCTGCTTCGCAAGCCGGACGCGATCAAGGTCGAGGTACCCATCAAGTACGTGGGTTTCGAGATCCCGAACGACTTCGTGGTCGGGTACGGATTGGACTACGCGGAGAAGTACCGCAACCTGCCATTCGTCGGCACGCTGGCCCCGCATGTCTACGCCTGAGCCGCCGCGGAACAGGCAGGACTTTGCCGAGCGTTCGAGATAGCGGACACTAGCCGTACGCGCGGTGGCGCACTGCATCGGCGCGGACGGACGGTGTACCGTCGAAATCCCTGAATGATCAGGGCTCACGCTCCTGCGGACGCAGGGGCCGGACGTCGGTAGGAGGGTCGGGACCAGCGGGTTCCGAGAACGAACTTGAGGCGCTATTTCCGTGGCCCGGCGATGTGGATCGCGCTGGCCGTGCTTGCCGTACTCATCATCGGCTCGATGCTGGGCTCGAACGGCTACAAGAAGGTCGACACCGCTCTCGCGCTGCAGGCGATCGAAACCAACCAGGTGCAGCAGGCGAAGCTGGTCGGCGGCAACGACCTGCAGCTCGAGCTCACGCTCAAAGAGGGCGTCAAGATCAAGGACAGCAACAAGATCCGCGCGCCCTACATCGAGGGTGCCGGGCCGTCCTTGATGAACAAGCTGGACGAGAAGAGCGCAGACGGGAGCATCCCGGGCAAGTTCACCGTGGAGAACCGCAGCCAGAGCTTCCTGGTCGGCCTGCTGCTCACCCTGCTGCCGTTCGTGCTGATCGTGGTGTTCCTGCTGTTCCTGATGAACCAGATGCAGGGCGGCGGCTCGCGGGTGATGAACTTCGGCCGATCCAAGGCCAAGCTCGTCTCCAAGGACACGCCAAAGACCACGTTCGCCGATGTCGCCGGCGCCGATGAGGCGGTCGAGGAGCTGCACGAGATCAAGGAGTTCCTGGAGAACCCGGCCAAGTTCCAGGCGATCGGCGCCAAGATCCCGAAGGGCGTGCTGCTGTACGGCCCGCCGGGTACCGGCAAGACGCTGCTGGCTCGGGCGGTGGCCGGCGAGGCTGGTGTGCCGTTCTACTCGATCTCCGGCTCCGACTTCGTCGAGATGTTCGTCGGCGTCGGTGCGTCCCGGGTGCGCGACCTGTTCGAGCAGGCCAAGGCCAACGCGCCGGCGATCGTCTTCGTGGACGAGATCGACGCGGTCGGCAGGCACCGCGGCGCCGGCTTCGGTGGCGGCCACGACGAGCGTGAGCAGACGCTGAACCAGCTGCTTGTGGAGCTCGACGGGTTCGACGTCAAGGGCGGCGTCATCGTCATCGCCGCCACGAACCGGCCCGACATCCTCGACCCGGCTCTGCTGCGCCCCGGCCGTTTCGACCGGCAGATCGTCGTCGCCCAGCCCGACCTCGCGGGGCGGAAGGGCATCCTGCGCGTGCATGCCCGCGGCAAGCCGTTCGCAGACGGGGTGGAACTCGACCTGATCG